>JAYENH010000545.1:0-2554 GCA_034721995.1 Bacteroidota bacterium | reverse complement strand
ACTGGAGACTGGAGACTGGAGACTGGAGACTGGAGACTGGAGACTGGAGACTGCCAACTAAATAATTATCTTTGCCCTGTTTATGAAAAATATGCACACACATACAAAAATTGTATACATTGCTTTGCTGTCCATCTTTTTACAGATGATATTTGCTTTGGATACATATTCGAATATTCCTCCGCCCTGGCGTTATAAAAACACAGGTGCAAACCACACTATTCTGATTCCCGGGAATGCACCTGTAAACCTTAATAACGATTCGCTTGAAACCGGCGATTATATTGGTGTTTTTTATGATTCGTTAGGAAATTTGGTATGTGCGGGGTATTCAATGTGGGAGCACAGTGTAACTGCTATGGCTGCCTGGGGCGAAGATGAAGGCCTTGATGGCTTTTCTTATGGCGAAACATTCAAATGGAAAGTATGGGATTCATCCGAAGGCAAAGAATATAATGCACTGGCAAAATATAACGATGAGGATTTTATTAGTCTTGGTAATTACACTTCGAATGGCATGAGCGGACTGGTTTCCCTTTATGCTTTTCCAGAGCAGGAAATTGAATTGCACATTGGCTGGAACTATTTCAGCAGCTACATAAGCCCCATAGTTTCTAACATGGATTCCTTCGTAAAGCAATTCAACACTTCGCTTATCCTGATGAATGATTTTGATAATGTAATAATTGCCGAACCCGGCATCATTCAAATTCCCGGCTATTACATAGCTGGCGACAGCTATAAAATAAAACTGGCAAAGGATACAACTATTACTATGTTTGGCGTACAGGCTAAAGCAAATGATACTATTTTTACAATAACAGAGAATTTTCAAGCCCTACCATATTTAAGGGAACAACCAGCCACCGTCGAAGCTTTGTTTCATGATAATTATCAGCAGATATACATTTTAAAAGATGAACATGGCAATTTACTTTGGCCCGAAATGGGTCAGTATAATGTACAAAATCTTTATCCCGGCAAGGCTTATGAAATAATTACTGAAAGCGGATTTGATTTTTCATTTCCTCCAAGCGATAGCCTTATTGATTTTAACATACAATATCAAACTAACATTGAGGAACACTACAAAAGCACAGTAGTTACCGGACTTGATATGTGCCTCGGCATTTCATATTATGCCTGGCAAACATTGCCGGAAACCGGCGATGAAGTAGGCATTTTTAATTCAGAAGGCTTACTTGTTGGTTCTGGTGTATTTACCGGATCGAACATGGGCATAATCCTCAGGGGCGATGATATTACTACTGCTATTACTGATGGATTATTGTCTGGCGAAGTTTTCAAACTAAAGCTATGGGGTATTTCAACAAATTTCGAAGATGACATTATTGTGCTCGATTGGGATAAAGGAGATAGCATTTATGCCCATAATAAGATTTCGATTATCTCAAATTTGGAAATAAAACAAGATCCGGTTGAAAGGGCTTTTGGTTTTGAATTGCTCCCTGATTTTGGCAATAATTACAATCTGGAGATTTCCATGAATGAGCAGGGTTATGTCGAATTTAATATGTACAATCTATTGGGGCAGTTTGCCATAAATTTGATTTCCGAAGAATTACCAATCGGAAAACATAATATCAATCTCAATCTTTCGGGCATAGCATCGGGTGTTTATTTATTTATCCTTAATGGCGAAAAGGAGAGAATAATGAAAAAATTGCCAATACTGAAATAGGGGAGAAGATGGAAGACGGAAGACGGAAGTTGGAAGGCGGGAGATGGAAGGCGGGAGATGGAGGAAACCGGTGCAAGGGCTTCAAGGCCGTGGTGTAGATACATAAATGACGGAGGGTAAACCTCAAAAGTCCTTGAGACTTTTGAAGCTTTTTCATAGCTAAACCCTGAACTTTCTTCCTAAAACTCTGAGGTAAAGAAAAACTCAATATCCGGAAAATTTTGCTGCGACATTTGCAAACCATACGATGTATCGGCGAGGTACACATCCCTGCCATGTTTGTCTTTTGCCATGTATTGGTACTTGCGTTTTTTAAAATCAGCAAGTTGTGATTGGTTGTTGCTTCGTATCCAGCAGGCTTTGTGCAACTTAATAGGTTCATACCGGCAAGTAGCATTGTATTCGTGTTTTAATCTGTATTCGATTACCTCGAATTGCAGTGCACCAACTGTCCCAATAATTTTCCGGCCATTAAACTGATGCACAAAAAGCTGTGCCACCCCCTCGTCCATCAACTGGGCTATGCCTTTTGCCAGTTGCTTCGATTTCATGGGATCGCCATTTTCGATGTATCGGAAAAGTTCGGGAGAGAAATTCGGGATACCTGTAAATTTCAGTTTCTCGCCTTCGGTAAGTGTGTCGCCAATAATAAAACTACCCGTGTCGTGCAGGCCAACAATGTCGCCCGAATAGGCTTCTTCGACCAAAGATTTTTTCTCGGCCATAAAAGCCGTTGGGTTCGAAAACTTCATTTTCTTGCCATTGCGCACATGCAGGTAGTTTTTGTTGCGCTCGAACTTGCCCGAACACACACGCACAAAGGCAATCCTGTCGCGATGGTTAGGATCCATG
>JAYENH010000544.1:0-2558 GCA_034721995.1 Bacteroidota bacterium | reverse complement strand
AACATGAAAACCAAAAACATTTGTGCCGTGGATATGATAATTAAAGGCAAAGGTAAGATAGGATAAAGGACGGCTGAATCTTTCTTCATTTTTATTCCTGCCGTAAAAGCTCTTTTGTATATTTTCGCCTGATATGGATTCCAACTGAATATTCGGATTATTAAAGATATTGCCAAAGTCGTCCATATGCCACCGGCAATTAAAGCTGTTGCTGTAGATTAAAATGAGGGCGATAAAGAGGGTGATAAAGGTGAATGCATACCCGGTTGATTCAGGGGTATGCAATTTTAGATGCAGGTTAAAGCTGGTATCTTTTTTAATCATGACCACTTAATTTTCGCAATAAAGTTAAGGTGAACAGGCTTTCTTCAGATGGTTCCCGGTTGGTTTATTCCTACCTGGGAGATAATCTGCCTGATCAGCCGAACTGCCGAGCTGTATGTCAGGTGGTGTGGGAGGGCTCGTCAGTGATGGGGAGTCCTATCGCGATCGCTTTTAATGATTTGAACATATTTTGCAAGAGCAAGAATCAGAAGTAAAATGTCGCATCCCGACAACATTATTACCTTTTCTGTCGGCTCGTTGAAAAACATAGGAGAAAAGTTCTTGTTCTTGATTTTCAAGATATCTGCGGATTGCATATGAACAGAGGTCTGCTATTTGGACAAGGCAAGTCAATTCACTGTTTACAAATAGTGGAGTCTCAATAATATTTCTAATCCTCGTCCATAACGTGCCATTTTTATGAAATTGTTTCATGAGTCTCGTATGTTTTTTAGCAACTGTTTCATTGTTGTCATGGATTAACAGACCGAAGCATTTTTTTTTCTGGTTCACCAATATTTTCCAGATAGTGTTCAAAGCGAGAAACAATTTGTTCAAATGCTTGATAATCAATATTTTGAGCGCTTCGATTGGGGTCAAAGTGAATCTTGTCAACACATTCAGCAAATAGCCGAGCAAAGCCCCAAGCAGATACACATTTTGCGATTTCAGTAATAAACTGCCTACGCTCATTATAAGTCAGATGAATATAATCGTGAGTTTTGCTGTAATTTTTCTTTGTTTGCCTGTAATGTTTAGGATTGCCAGTACGTTGAAGGCGTAGAAGTTCTGCTTTTCTCAGTTTTTCAACCTCGTAACGTCTTTGTTGGTAGTTCAGAGAGGAAAAATTAGGAATTTTATTTTGTTCTAAATATTTCCGGAGTATCCATGCTGTGTGGATTTCGGCATCATTAAGATCATATGGTTGTTTAATTGTTGAGATTGTTCGATCACAATCTTTCCAATGCCAAATTGGGACAGAAAGTCCAGCAAGAATAAAATGGGAAGTATTTCCAGGAATGGAAGATGTACCAGACTCATCTATGTACAATAAATACATATTTTACCATTTTGTTTCACGATTTGTCTGACAGAAGGCAAAAAAAAGCGACTGGAGTTTAGGGCTAAAAGCCCTCGACGAGACGCTTGGCGACTCATTCCAGACGCTGTTTTTTTTATATATCTATTTATATTCATTGTCAATAATTTTTTCAAAAGCCCAAAATTCACCGCCTAATTTTACGAATTCTTTTAGTAATAAGGTTCACCCCGTTCCCATTATTGCCCCTTGTTTTAGCTATCAAATGGCATAAATAGGGGGCAATATCAATTATTGCTTTAAATCAGATATCAGATTCCAACTTGCCAATTATAATGATATAGATTATATAATTTTTCTATACTTGGGCAATTATACATGGAGCGGTCATATTTTTCAAAAGGCTAAAATGTTACCAAATTTGAAATCATCCTGTTTTGCACAAAATAGGATTAGCATTTCAATATTACACGGTAAAATTGAAACATGATTCCAAGAATACTAAATTCATTTGTTTGAAAGAGTCGAATATGAACGTCCGGAATAATCATGGTTTCACACTGATTGAACTTATTTCTGTATTGCTTATCATGGGCATTGTTGCCGCTGTTGTTGTCAGCCGGGTGGGAACCAGTGATATCTCGGGTTCGGCCATTGGAACAGAAGCGCTTTGATTTGCGTTAGGGTTTGGTGCCGTTATATAAATCCAACATATCTGTAGAAGTCTTAGCCTCGTTCCAGATGAGGACTTCGTCTACGGTGCCTGTAAAACGAGAGTCGATTCCACTATCTGTATTCCGAGCCCCGACACAAACGCCAAAGTTGGGTAATATTTCGTTCCCAAAAACCCCTGCATAATCGTACGTATATTTTACACCATTCAGATAAAACAGCACTTCACCAGTGGTATTATCATATACAAATCCAATATGGGCCCACTCATCAGCCGTAGCGGCAGGCCGAGTTGCAAAATGGTCAGCGCTGTTTTTGTTACCATATCCCCAAATCCAATCGCCCTGATAAACCGCCACATAGAAACGCCGTGATTGACTTATATTAAAAGCACCGACAGGAGCCCTCAAAAAAGTTATTTGGTCCGGTTTGGTCCAGAAAGCCACTGTGAATGGATTGCCGTCTCCAATTACCGTTCTTGGGTTAAATGGTGTGCTAATATGATTCGTACCGTCAAAGGAAT
>JAYENH010000543.1:0-2558 GCA_034721995.1 Bacteroidota bacterium | reverse complement strand
CTGTCTCCTCGAGCGAGTACTTTAAATTGATAAGATTATTGCGCAAACCACGTAATTCAAGTGCTGTGTCTAATTGGGTCTTATCAAACTGCGATTGCGATTTTGTAACCTGTTCCCCCACCTCGTCCAATTTCGAGGTAATCTCGGTACGGTCGAGCTGCGCAACAAATTCGCCCGAATCAACCAAAGAACCTTCAGGCACCAGGTCTGCAATTTTCATCCTGTAAATTCCTACCTTCCGAAGAAATGGGCCCTTGATACGTTCCGAGTTTTCGGCCCTGAGTTCGCCGGTGGTGTTTACCGATATTTCAAATTCGCCTTTCGTTACAGGAACTTTAATTATTAGTTCATTTTCTGATGAATCCGGATTAATAAAAAATATTGCAATAATAATCAACAATAGTATTCCAATGAAGATATACGATTTACGTTTCATAGGCTTAGTTCGATTTTCAAGTAAAACATGAATTGCGTTATTTTATTTCATTGCAAAGAAAATAAAATCCTCTGTATTAAAATTTTGTTACTTTTGATTTACGAAATCAATAAAAAAACGGAAAAATGGAAGTATTACGCACATTTGATTTACTTGAAAAGTACAAAGAGAAATTTGTTGTCGATGATGCCCTCGCTGTTAAGCGCAACAAGAAATGGGAGTATTTTTCTACCCATGACTATATCGAAAATTCCCATGCTTTTGCACGGGGAATGTTGGCACTGGGATATGAAAAGGGCGACAAAATTGCCACCATCACTAATAACCGGCCCGAATGGAACTTTGTGGATATGGGCCTTTCGATGGCCGGTTTAATACACGTACCAATTTATCCTACAATTAATGAGGAGGAATTCTACTATATTCTTAATCATTGCGATGCAAAAGCAGTAATCCTATCCGACAAAATTTTGTTCAGGAAAATTGAAACTATTTGCAAAAAAATAGATCAAATACGAACAATATACACTTTTAATGAAGTTGAAGATGCCCTTAACTGGCAAACTATTATAGACGAGGGTAATAAGCAAAAAGAGAAATTCGCCCCTGTCCTTGAAAAATTAAAATCAGAAATTACTCAGGAAGATGTTGTTTCTATTATTTACACATCGGGAACTACCGGTAATTCAAAAGGCGTAATGCTGACACACAAGAACCTTGTGTCGAATTTTATTGCCACATCAAAAATCCAGCCCCTCACACACGAGCATAAGGTGCTGAGTTTTCTTCCATTGTCGCATGTGTACGAGCGAATGGTGAACTACCATTTTCAATATCTTGGCATACGTATTTATTATGCCGAAAATATGGGTAGCATTGTCGATAACCTGAAAGAAATAAAAGCCGATGGTTTCAATTCGGTACCACGGCTTCTCGAAAAAGTTTTCGACAAAATTATAGCCAAAGGAAAAGACCTTACCGGAATAAAAAAGGTGATTTTCTTTTGGGCCGTCAACATTGGTTTGCGCTTCGAGCTAAACAATGCAAATGGATGGTTTTATGAGTTTAAACTTAAAATTGCCCGTAAACTGGTTTTCGACAAATGGAGAGAAGCATTAGGGGGAAGTGTTCAAATGATAGTATCGGGAGGGTCTGCTTTACAGCCACGGCTGGCGCGGATATTTTACTCTATGGGGATGAAAATTATGGAGGGTTACGGCCTTACCGAAACATCACCTGTTATTGCCGTAAATTATCCCGATTATCCAAAAATCCGTTTTGGCACGGTAGGCCCGGTAATTGAAGATGTAGAAGTGAAAATTGCCGACGATGGCGAAATACTTACAAAAGGCCCTAACCTGATGAAGGGCTATTACAAAGACCCTGGATATACAAAAGAAGTTATCGATAGCGAGGGCTGGTTCCATACCGGGGACATAGGTGTTTTAGAAGATGGAAAATTCCTGAAAATCACTGATAGGAAAAAGGAAATCTTCAAAAATTCGGCAGGAAAATACATTGCCCCACAACTAATCGAAAACAAGTTGAAAGAATCATTTTTTATTGAGCAGGCAATGGTTGTGGGAGAGAACGAAAAATTTATATCAGCCCTTATTGCCCCTAATTTCCCATTTCTTCACGATTGGTGTTCAAGGAGAAAAATCCATTATCGCGACAACGAAAATCTGATTAAATTGCCCGAAATTATCAAAAGGCTGCAAAAAGAAGTTGATGAAGTAAACAAACGCTTAAATCAGGTTGAACAGATAAAGCGGTTCAGGCTTGTTTGCAAAGAATGGACACCTGCCACAGGAGAACTTTCGCCAACCCTAAAATTAAAACGGAAATTTTTATACAAAGAATATATCAGATTACTTGAGGATATCTATCAACGTTCGACCAATTCGCAAGCTTTCGAGAAGAGTATTGATAAGGCAAAAAGAAAGTGATTTTTTATCCACTCATAAAAGAATGGTAAAATTCAAACTCACGCAAAGCCGCAAAGCCGCTATGTTGTGAATAGCTTTCAATTTGTATCTTTGAAATATTGAACACAGTTAAAACACTGACCGCAACAGGCACAATGTTGTTGTGAATAGCTTTCAATTTGTATCTTTGAAAT
>JAYENH010000542.1:0-2561 GCA_034721995.1 Bacteroidota bacterium | reverse complement strand
ATAGATTTTTCCATCAGGTCCCAATTGCAAACCAAGCATGTTATCTGTGGCTGAAGAATGTACAACTGTAGCCGATGTAGAAAAAACAACAGCTTCCATATCGAACTGATAAATCACACTGGGAGTTGAACCAGGTGAAAAAGAAATTGAACTGGCATACAGCTTTTTCCCATCGGGCGAAAATTCAACCCCATAAGGTCGATAATAATTTGAAGCGGTACGGGGATTTGAAATTTGTCCTGTATTCCTGTCAAAATCAAAGACCTCGAAAAAACCACTTGAATTCTGAGAATGAACTGCTACTGCAATATGTTCACCTCCTGGCGAAACTTTCATACATCCATGTGTCGCTCCCCAGTTTGATACATGATTCCCACCAACCGACCAGGCCGTTGGCATTGTATTAAACCCGGCTATAGCATCGATCAGATAAACATAAAACTTGTTTGTTGCAGCCTGATGGGCAATTATCCAATACGATTGGTTGTCGGAATGAAGCACAGAGGTAATTTTTTCGGTAACCGACATTGAGTTGTTGTTTTCATCTAAAAGCAAAGTGTTTTTCGACGATTGGATAATATCGCCCAAACCGTTGTGCAGGCTCATGTCCACTTCGGAATATCGAAGCCCGTTGGCCCCATTTTCACCAACTGTAAAAACATAATAAAGGCTATCGGACTGTGGGTTTGGGACTACAATGCTCGATTGTGTGGACGACTCGTCGCCAAGCAAGCCGGTCCCGTTTGGCATGGCAACATGTGTGCTGTCGTAAACTGTAATCCCGTTTGTGTAAAACAAAATATGCCCATTTGGGGTGCTAATCGACGCACAACCTTCAATGGTATTCATTGCACTGTTTGTTAGTGCCACTGGTGTTCCGCTATTAAAATTTATGCCTGCATTTTCGCCAAAATACCAGATGTTGCCCTGATTTTGAGAAAATGTATTCTCGAGGCAAAGGCTGCTTGTTAATAATAAGAGAAGCAGTAGTTTTTTCATGATAACAAATCTTTATAATTTGAGTATTTTTTTGCAAAATTCTAAATTGCCATTTGTAAGATAAACAAGATAACATCCGTATGTTAACGTGCTTATGTCTACATAATTATTTGATTCTCCAATTTTATCACATAATACCATATTCCCTGCTGAATCAAAGATTTTGTATCGAAGTTTTTGATTTGTGTTATTTGTAATATATAATTGGTCAATAGCAGGATTCGGAAAAACATTGCAGGAAATTTCTGTAATTTCGACAGATTCTTGTTGTGTAGTAAAAGAATTTGAATACCATATATTTATGCTTGGATAAATTGATTGATTAATAGCATCACTTGATCCAAACTGCATCTCGCGGTAACCAGATTCAATCTGTAATTTAATCATAAAACCATGCCTGTTTGAGGGATCATTATACATATCCTTTACAATTTCTGTAACAAGAATGTCAGGATAATCCTGATCACAGCTATCCGACATAGGTATGCTAACCTTATTTGATGTAGTAGTAGCAGGTTGATTATTCCAGGTTAAAGAATATTCTTCCCATGGTTCAACCACAGCTTCAATCCATGAAGCATTTGTTCCGTCCAGGGTAGAATGACCTCCATAATATGTATTGGCCATTAATGAAAGAGTTGCTTTCAATATATATGAATTTGAAGGAATTGAAGAAAAATCAAACTCGATTAAACTTCTATCAACTAAAAGTGCTCCACCACTTGTCCCTGAGTGAGCACGAAAAAACTGACTATCGCCAATATTTGTAGTTGGAATAATATTTTGTATCCTTGAATCTTTTCCATAATCTGATTCCGGCGTTATTGTGATGAAATTTTCTATTATAGTATCACTACAATAAAGTATTGTCAGCTTAGGATGAATTGCAACATTTCCGGCATCACTCGAAGCAAATTGCATTTCCCTGTAATCAGTTTCTTCCTGGAGTTTAATCATAAAGCCATAACTAATGCCGGGATAAGCTAACATATCTTTGATGATCTCAGTAACTAATATATTTTCATAGTTCTGGTTGTAAAATTCAGAAAAAGGAATTGCTACCCTGTTTTGAATTTCGGTCAAGGGCTGATTATTCCATGTAACCGAATCCTCATACCATGACGTAGTAATACGCTCAAGCCAACAAGCATTTGTACCACTTAATGTAGAATGTCCAGCATAATATGTATTTGCAAATAAGGATAAAGTTGCTTTTAAAATATACGAGTTTGGAGGGATTGAGTTCAAATCAAATTCAATAAAACTCCTATCAATACAAGGGACAAAATTTGCAGTTCCAGAGTGTCCGCGAAAGAATTGACTTTGTCCAAGATTTGTATTAGGTAAATTACTTTGTATCCTTGTATCTTTTGTAGTTTGCAGCAATACAGTAGTTTGTGCTACTAAAACTATTGGTGTTAACCATATACAAACAACAATAATTACTTTATTAAGAAAAACCATAAGTCTCATAGCAAATATGTTTTAATGCTTTACGAATATAAAAAATCGGGAAGCATTTCGCTTTCCAACCTGATACCGGATGGGCAGTACGAACTTAC
>JAYENH010000541.1:0-2561 GCA_034721995.1 Bacteroidota bacterium | reverse complement strand
GTAATGAAACCAAAACGAACAAAACCCTCGTATGTTTGATAAATTTGTGGTATGTGGTTTCCTTGACATGTCGGGCTTTCAGCCCTTTTGCAATATACTATGTCAGTCATAGGGTAACTCTCGCCAGAGAGAGTTACCCTATGCTTTTACAGATCATCATTTCAGGATTATTAGTCATTATGCTGAAATAATAAATAATTTGTTGCCAGCACCTCAAAAAAAGGTTTAGCCGGTAAACCCGACACATCATGGCTTTCCTGCTTTTTATTGCTTTTTGTTGATATTATCATAACTTATTATTCAATCATTACTTTCTTGGTTACGGGACCCTTATCGGTTTCCAGCCTTAAAAAATATTGTCCTGCCGAAATTCCAGATATATCTAATTCATTTTGAGATTTTTCAAACTGTTTTATTTCTCTTCCTTGCAGATCCAATAAAAAAATCCTTTTAACATTTATATTGACAGGATAAATAATATTAAGATTATCCTTTGTTGGGTTGGGGAATATTTTAATGTTATCACCGAAACAATATTCATCAACATTCATTATTTCAAAATTAAGAGTGTCAATATCGCAGTCATACAGTGTATCTAAGTTCGGATATGTTGGACCATCTATAAGTAAATTTGTATGAATTATTAATTGGTAAGTAGAATTCGCCAATGAATCAATAAAAAAAGAATCAACACTTTCGCATCCAACCATTGACCATGGACCAGCAGCGTTATAGAAAAATTGAACCACTACCTGATTCTGAGCTACCTTAAAAGCATATAAATCAATATTAGGACATGAACTTCCATAACCAAAAGGGAATCCAGCATATTGTATGATTCTAATATTATTATCAAATACATCCACAATTTGATCACTGTAACCCAAACCGCAGTTCTGTGCGTGTATAGCTGAAACATTAAAAAGCATCAGCAATAAAAGCATTAAAATTTTCATCTCACTTAAATTTAAGGTTAAACAAAAAAGCAGAGGGCTAAAATATGTTTTCCCGGATTTTTATGAAGATTCCGGGAAGTTGTTTCCAACTACCCCCAAATACTATTATCCAAATATATAACAAAAATATCGAACCGTGCAAGTTGTTTGCAGATATATTTTAATTTACAATGTGTCTAAATAGGGGTTGGGAGGTAAAACCTTAAAAGCCCACATTGTAGTAATATACTGCGTCGCAGCCGTTAATGTAAGTCATAAATAGTCTCTCTTTGATAATTTCATAATGCCATTAAACTTATATCTTATCAGATAGCTATCGGATTTAAAGTAATAATGTTTTAATCGTATCCGCTCAAAAATCAATCTTCATGTTTTTCCGTTATTTTTCTTTATCATGTTTTCCGTTTCGCTCCACCATTTTATCTTCGGTCTTCTTTTAGCCTCCGTAGGTTTAATGAAGGAGGCCGACTTCAGTCTTTCGGCCTACTCAAAACTGCCAATAATTATTTACTTTTGCCAATTAAAATTAATGATTCAATTTATATGGCTTTACAATGCGGAGTAATTGGAATAACAAATGTTGGTAAAACAACTTTGTTTAATTGCATATCGAACACAAAAGCCGAAGCCACCAGCTTTGCTTTTAGTACTAATAAATCGAACGTGGGGATGATCAGCGTTCCCGATCCACGTTTGCAGGAACTCGAAAAACTGCAGGCTACCGATAAACTTATCCCTACAACTGTTGAAATAGTCGACATTCCCGGGCTGACAAAAGGAGCCAACAAAGGCGAGGGCGTGGGAAATAAATTCCTGTCCGACATAAGGAATACCGATGCCCTTATCCACGTTGTGCGCTGTTTCGACGACGAAAACCTGCCCCATGTCGATGGCTCGGTAAACCCGGTGCGCGATATCGAAACTATTGATCTTGAACTTCAGGTTAAGGATATCGAGTCGATCGAAAAAAAAATACAAAGGCTCGAAAAACTCGTAAAAGCCGGCGAAAAGGATGCGAAAAAAGGAATTGCAGTTTTAAACGTTTACAAGGATTATATCGAAGATTTCCAAAACGCCCGCACTGCACCTGTGTCCGACGATGAGGCAAAATATATCGACGACCTTTTCCTGCTCACTGCCAAACCTCAGATGTACGTTTGCAATGTCGATGAAACATCGGCAACATCAGGCAACAAATATGTCGATCAGGTGAAAAAGCATTTAGAGGGCCAGGATGCCGAAATCCTTATTATTGCCGGTGCATTGGAGGCAGATATTGCCGATCTGGAAGATGAAAACGACCGTACGGAATTTCTCAACGATGCCGGCCTCAAAGAACCCGGGGTCGACAAACTTATCCGTACGGCTTACAGTTTGCTAAACCTGGAAACATTTTTTACTGTCGGGCCTAAAGAGATACGAGCGTGGACAATTAAGAAAGGGGCTTTGGCACCTCAGGCCGCCGGGGTTATCCACAGCGATTTAGAACGTGGTTTTATCCGTGCCGAGGTAATGAAGTTTGATGATTTTATCAGCCTTAAATCGGAACATGCAGTTAAGGAAGCAGGTAAATTTAAAATCGAAGGGAAAAATTATAAAGTCGAT
>JAYENH010000540.1:0-2566 GCA_034721995.1 Bacteroidota bacterium | reverse complement strand
TTTCGTAATCCGCAACCTCAGTGTATTCTGGGTAAGCACCTGACTTATTATCAATAGCCTCTCTTTCTGCAATGTGTTCTTTTTTTCCATCGGTTGGAACAGAACCCCATGGTGGGTTGGAAACAATAAAATCAAATTTCTTTTCTTCAAATACAGAATCGGTAATCGTATTTCCGTGTATTAAAGTACTTCCAATGAGACTTGGAAGAATTGGGTACGAGTTTTTTATTTTTCCCTGAATAAACTCAGCAGATTCATCTTCAAGTAGTGCCAGATATAAACTAAAAGCTGAAATTTGCAATGCATCACTATCAACATCCACACCCCATAACTGTTTTTGCAATATCAGTTTCTTTTCATCATAAGATAACTTGTTCTTCCCTAGTTTTCTTGCTTGAGTATCCCTTATTATTTTGAAACTTTCAACAAGAAAAGCAGCCGATCCCACTGCAGGATCAAAAATAGTTAGATATGGATTATCTTCTGTTCTTTGTTTCAAACTTTGAGAAAGCATGAAGTTTACAACAAATGAAGGAGTATAGTAAACGCCTTTTCCTTTTTTTGTGCTATCATTTAAGAAAGCTTCATATACATGGCTAATGAGTTGAATGGGAATATTATCAAATTGATAAGGGAATAATGTACCCTGTCCACTTTGATAGTCAGATGAAAAAAACAGATGTAATTTATTCAGATAATCTTCCCTGATATCATCGACTGTTAACCTGTTTCCTCCAAATACATCTCCATTAATTTTGCAGACTTCATCAAATGCAGTGATAAGACTATCAACAGATTTACTTGCAAATATTTCTGATAAGTAATTGGATGTGAATATTCCTCTATCTTCTAAGTATTTAACAAATAAACACCTTAAGATAATTAAATGAACAATCTGTTCATTTCCATTTTCTAATAAATCATTTCTTAATGCGATTAGGTTTAGAAGCAGATCTTTGTCAACCTCTTGTTTTTTTTGTTGATTCTGCTGAACAAACTGAAAAAAGTATGAAGAATCAATATAGCTCTTTGAAATTAAATCGATGTTTATATCTTCAAATCCTTCAGAATTAACCCCATAATTGAAAGTTTCAATGCTTTGAATTATGCCTTTTTGGGGCTTCTTTTTACAATCAATAATGTACGTTTGGTCTTTTCCTACTGCGATAAAAACATTATCACTATTCCTATTCCATAATCGCAGATGATGTTTAAAAATTTCTTCATTATCTTCTGCAAGAATGTATTTTATTGTAGGGATTGTATTATTCCGAGAGTAATTAAAAATATTTTTGCACAATAAACTAGTAAATTCAGCATCAGTGAATCCTAAGTTTATCAAGTATTTACGAAAAATATCTTTAGTCATTTCTTTTCTTTCAAAGATAATCTAATAATTTCTTATCTAAAATTTTCTAAGCACTATTATTTAGCACTGTCGCTCTTTACAATGAACGCCAACTACTGCCTACTGCTTACTGCCTACTGCCTACCGGAGACTACTTTCGCGAAATCGGGCATTTTTAATTCGATGAACGTGCCGGGAAATTTTTCGTTTTCAGGATTGCTTTCCTTTATTGTTAAAGATATTTCAGATTGATAAATCTTTTTTAGGATTTCGATGCGGTGGTAAATATTTTTGATAGCAGTTGATTTTCTGTTGCCCGACTTGTTGAGTTGTTTCGATTTATCCATTCCTATTCCATTGTCTTTCACGGTACAAATCAAAAAACTGCCCTCAACTTTAAATTCTATAACAAGCTGGCCAATTATATCGGGTTTGTCGAAAGCATATTCGACAGAATTTTCGATGAATGGTTGGATAAACATAGGCGGGATTTTTTTGCTGTTTGACTCAACTGACACAATAAACTCATAATCAAATTTATCGGGAAAACGCAACTGCTGCAATAAAAGATATTTCCGTAGCGATTTTATTTCATCATCAACAGTAATGAATTCTTTTTTTGAACCTTCGAGTATTTCGCGCATCAATTTCGCGAACATAGTAAGGTATTTGTTTGCCGAACGGATATTGCTCTGAAGAACAAAGTTGTTTATTGCATTCAGGGTATTGAAAATAAAATGCGGGTTCATTTGGCTTTTCAGGAAATTGAGGGTCGATAAATTTGCTTCCCTCTCTAAATGGACAATGCGCATTTCCTTTTTTATGTTGATGTTTTTCATCCGCAGAAACAATAAAGTAACAAGCGACAACAACAGGGCTGCAATTGTGCCAAACAAAAAACTGTCCCTATACCAAAAGGCTTTGTTCCTGATTTCAAATCCCAGCCCTATGTTTTCATTTTTCCATGTTTGGTTTTTATGTTTCGATTGAACAACGAAAGAATAATTGCCCGGGTCTAGATTGTAAAAGCTTGCTAAACGATAATTTACGGGGACTTCTATCCAACCTGCATTTAACCCTAAAAGTTTGTACCGGTAGTTTCTTTCTTTTGATGTACGCAGGTCGAAATGCCCAAAACTTATTTCAAGCGAATTTTCGGCATTGCTCAAAGAAAATTTCGTGTCGGACCTTATTGGATATAACAATGGCACTATTCCT
>JAYENH010000539.1:0-2577 GCA_034721995.1 Bacteroidota bacterium | reverse complement strand
ATGAACCAAAAATGAAAAATACAAATACCAAAATCCGGGCGCCAGATTGTTCTGTGTTGGGGTACCCCAACACAGAACAATCTGGCGCCCGGATTTTGGTATTTGTATTTTTCATTTTTGGTTCATTTGTTTGGTTTCTTTTAAGCGGTAAGATTCGCCATTCATGTTAACCAGGTATGCTTTGTGTGTCAACCTGTCGACCAGGGCTGCTGTTAAAACCGGGTCTCCAAAAATTTCCTCCCAGCGGTCGAAACTGAGATTAGTAGTAATAATGGTGGATTTACGCCCAGCCCTTAACGAGAGGTGGTTGAATAACAGTTCTGCCCCTTGTTTGTCAAAAGATACGTAACCAAATTCATCACAAATTACCAAATCATATTTTTCAAATTTTAGTTCCAGTTGCCGGAGTGTACGCTGGGAATGCGATTCGCGCAGTTGGGTCAGCAAGCGGTGGATGGATGTAAACAGTACTTTATATCCCTGCAAACAGGCTTTTAATCCAAGCCCCACGGCAATGTGTGTTTTCCCGGTTCCGGGATTTCCGGCCAATACAATATTTTTCCCGGTTTCAATAAAATCAAGTCTTTCCAGTAAAGGGAGTTTTTCACCAGCATCAACAGGAAGTTGTTCTCTTTGCAAATCGCTCAGGTACATTTTTGAAGGAAAACATGCCTGCCTTATTTGTGCTTTTTTCCTGTTTTCTGCCCTGAGTTCATATTCCCGTTCCATAAGGCGCAGCAGGAACTCTTCGTAATCGAGCTGCTGTATAGCGGCTTCTTTTGAGAGTTCTTTAAAGTCGCGACGGAATACGGGCAACCTTAGTTCTTTACTATATTTTACGATGTTTTCATCTATTTGATTGTTCATAATAATCGGTTTAATTCATTAATGCTGCTTGTTCTGATAATTGTGTTTTTGCCAATTGTGTAATCCGATCGCACGGGATGTGTGTTTGTTGCGATTGTTTGTTGCCCAAAAGCACTTTTATTTTTTCGGCAGTAATTTGTCGTATCCCTGCTTTTTGCAAACGGGCTACCGTCCCTTGTAACTTTTCATTGCTAACCTGGTTTTTGTGGCAGTAATCCAACAAATCAATAAAATCACGTGCCTCTTCAACAAAGTAACCAATGTAGAGCTGTTTTAAGTAAGTACTGCTTGCCAATGCCACGCTACCAGATAAAGCCCCCGGCTTTTGTTTAAAAGTCTCCAGATAGTGTTCTATGGCAATAATCCATTGATGTTTTTTGTAGCTGCGCTCGTGGGATGCCAATAGTACCCCATCCTGATAAATTTGTATTTGCAGGCTTAGTATCTTAACATCGATAAAACAGCCTACCAAATGGTCGGGTACCGAATATCGGTTGGTACGATAAGTTATGGTGGAGTACTTATCTACCCTGAGTTGTATTTGCTCGGCACAAGCCAACTTTGCAGGTGCTGCCGCCAATACTTTTGCCTCTTCGGCAAACAACTCATTGGCCGTTTTTCCAGTTAATTTTTGCCGGGTTGAATTGAGTTTGTTTATGGTGAACATTAACCACTTCTCAGCTTCTTTTTGGTTATCAAACTTGCATTTTACACCAAACGATTTGCGGCGGATATATTCGACACTGCGTTCCACATGCCCTTTTTCGTTGCCCCGGTATGCATTACAAAAACGGTGGGAAAACTGATAATGACCCCGAAGTTGAAGTAAAGCCTGTGTTGGTTCTTTTTCGTACGGGCCAACAAATTTTGCCACCGCTACACGCATATTATCGTAAACCATCTGGCGATAAACTCCTTTGGTAAAATCGAAAAAGGCCACATGTGACTCCATAAAGGCAAGCGTATCCTGACGTTGGTAAAAAGCTGCAAATCGGTAATTGCTGTAAGCACTCGTAAAAACTGCCAGTTGAAAACGTACCAGTTCATCCTTGATATAGAGTTTTATTTCTCCCCAATCAAACTCACAAATTTCGCCTGGCTCGTATTTTTGCCGAATAAAAGCTTCTTTATTTTGAGACTTAATCGATTTTGAACGGATATAGTTGCACACCGTTGTGTAGCCAATATCATAGCCTTGCCCGTTTAAGTGCTCATGTATATCGCATTTCTTTAGCAGTTGTTTGCCTAAACCCTGGCGTTTCTTTTCAGTATTTTCCTCTAACAACTTATCAATAGACTCCTGAACCTCCCGGGTAAGCTTCAATTTAACGCGGTTCTGTGCCTGATAAACCGGTGGCTTCGACAGGTATGTGCTTAATGCTTCGCTTTGATTTTCGTTGTTCTGTATATGCGATTCATATTCCTGAATATACTTCTTTACCGTTCTTCGGCTTACATGGAGCTCCCGGGAGATACTGCGTTGGCTTTGCCCCTCGCGATAACTTTTTATGATGATTTCTTGTTTTGTATACATACTTATCATGTATTACGAACGAGTAAAATCCCTCGTTCTGATGAATAAATAAGTGGTATACTTTTCGATTGTAATGTGGACTACTTCCTAATTAATATATACAATTAATGATAAGGGCGAAATCCTTGATTTTTTGTTTACACAAGGAAATGTGGATGACAGGGCTCCATTGAAAA
>JAYENH010000538.1:0-2585 GCA_034721995.1 Bacteroidota bacterium | reverse complement strand
TCAGCAATAAATATCGATTTATCTAATTCCATGTCTTTCGAGCAAGCAGAAAGGAAAATCATGAAGATAATTAATATGTACAATATTTTTTTCATAACTATAAATTAAAAAGGTATTTGAATATTTATTTGAAATCCGGTTCCGGCAATGGGGTTAACCAGGCCGGAAACATTATTTGTAAGAATAATTGAAGGGACATGGGTTTCAATACTTAGATTAACATTGCTGTCTTTTCCTATTTTAATACCGCCGGCACCATATAGCATGACTAACAAATTATTTGGCTTGTCGAATTTATCGGCAACTTCGGATTCATAAGCTTCCATTTCGCTATTGTGAAATACCACATTAGTATTTGTACTTAAACGGTAACTTATTTCAGCCGATCCCTTAATATAAAAACGCAACGAAATGATATTAAAAAGATAATACTTTAACTCAATTGGTACACCCAAATAATTCGAGCTTTGAATAATCTCTTTTACTTTCAAAAATTCGGTAGTTGTGCTTTCCTGTTTGTTGAGCAGATAAAAGAAGGTTGTACTACTAGCATAGGTTGTCGATTTGCTCAACGAACTATTTACTTGCGAGAACCGGATTCCATACAACAATCCAACTTTATTTTCCTTAAACCTGTATTCTGATTTTATACCAAAATACCATTTCTCAAATGACATATTAAGACTGTTAACATCATCATTTATTCCAAAGGTTGACACATCAACAGTTCCCCTGATGAAATCGTAATTGGTCGATTCACAAGCCTGATAGTTAATCCCGGATTCTACTCCGACGAATCTTGACATCACTTCCTGTCCGTTTATAGTTGCATGATTAACTATAAACAATCCCACAAGAAGTAGAGTGATAAATGTTTTGTTCATTTGCTTATATTTTAGGTTGGAAAATTAGTTCTGCTCAAAATCCGTATTCCCTTGTCGTTCCTCATAATCTGTTATTAATGCAATAATGATGGGAGGTTTTCGATAAAGGTTGCTTTGTGAATTTAATAATAATATTGTTACAGAAGAAAAAAATGATTACCTATTATACACGACGAACAGAATTAAAAATAAAAATTTGTTTTGTATATTTGTGTAAATTATAATAATGAAAAATGAAAAACCTGATTAAAATTTTGCTCCTTTCAGTGTTAGCAATAAGTTGCAATACAACAAGCAATACAAATGATAAAATGAACGACAAAACTGATAATCTTAAACAAAAAGAATCAACAATGAACGATACGACACCAAAAGTTACAGGCGTTGGAGGAATTTTCTTCCGCTCAACAAATCCTGAGAAAATCAGGGAATGGTATGGCAAAAACTTAGGAATGGCAATAGATGATTACGGTTCGCCATTCGAATTCAGAAATGCAAACAGACCTGAGGAAATCAATTATCTCCGATGGAGCCCCTTTGAGGAAGGAACAGAATCTTTCAAGCCATCGAAGAAAGAGTTCATGATTAACTACCGGGTTCAGAACATTGAAGGCCTGGTAAAGAAACTAAGGGACAATGGCGTAATAATAGTGGACGAAATTGAGGAATTTGAATATGGAAAATTTGTTCATATCATGGATCCTGAAGGAAACAAAATTGAACTTTGGGAACCCATCGACAGTTTTTTTACCAAATTGGGAGGTGCAACAACAAAATGATGATTGGCCATAGACAACAAATAAATTTCAGTAAAAAATGAAAAATATAATTCTCGCATTAATAATTTCGCTTTTCCTTTTTGGCTGTTCCGGCCTGAAACAAACAAGCACTAATTATTTTAATTCTGCTTCGTTTTCAACAGAGCAAAGCCATTTGATAATGGAAGCGGATACTCTGTCTCCTATGCGGGTTCTCACAATATCGAACAAAACAGATTCAATATTGCTAAGGACAAAATGTGTAGATGTAGTTGCTGACCCCAATGACGTAGTTTTACAAACTTTTATTAAACGCTTATATGCCACAGTGCAAGATAGTATTACTCTCGGCGTTGGAATAGCAGCACCTCAAGTGGGAATTTTAAAAAATATTATTTGGGTGCAACGATTCGACAAAGAAAACGTCCCTTTCGAAGTTTACCTAAACCCAAAAATCATTCAATTTACCGACCGGAAGCAAGACTGTCGGGAAGGCTGTCTTTCAATTCCGGATCGTATAGATACCACTAAAACCCGTTCTTATGCAATTCTGATAGAATACGATCAATTAGACAAAAGCCATAAAATTGAAATGGTTGAAGATTTTACGGCAGTAATTTTTCAACATGAAATCGATCATCTAAACGGGATATTATATACCGATCATCTTTATTTAGAAATTAAAGATACCAAAAGATAGATTAAGGGAATAAAGTAAAATATACAAATGATTTTTTGTATATTTGATAAAAAATTGTAATATATAAATATGGAAACAGATACTGATGCGAGTTAATGTAGCATCGGAAATGTAGACGAAAAATAATTAATAGAAAAAAATATAAATCATATGATTTTCTTCAAATATATGAAGGAAAAGAAACAGAATCACCAGTTTCTTTAACATCTAAACAAGAAAAGGAGCTTGACAGTAGATATGAAT
>JAYENH010000537.1:0-11087 GCA_034721995.1 Bacteroidota bacterium | reverse complement strand
TTAACTACTGCTGAACCATAATATTCACAAGCATTGTCGTCAGTAACAGTATAATCATAAGTTCCTGCAACAAGGTTATCAATAATAAAAGTTGTTGAACTATTAGCCCAAGCAATAGAATATGGTACAACACCACCTGAAACAATAACTTCAATCATTCCGTCATTACCATTATAACACGCTACATCTGTAATATTTTCTGTTATTGTAATAGCTGCGGGTTCTGATATTGTAAAGGATAAATCAAGGATACATCCATTAGCATCAGTAATCAATACAGTATAAGTTCCGGCTACAACACCACTAATATCTTCGGTAACCGAACCATTAGACCATGAGAATGTATAAGGTGAAATACCTCCTGCAACAGCAACATCTATTGCTCCGGTTGCATCACCAGCACAAAGTACATCAGTAATAACTTCGGTATATGACATAACAACAGGTTCGTTAACAGTATATGATCCCAACCAAGCGCAAGCATTTGCATCGGTTACAGTAACATCATAAGTGCCTGCAGCAATATTTGTTAAATCTTCTGTAATTTCTGTATTTGACCATTCAAATGTATAAGGTGAAGTACCTCCAGAGACTGTTATGTCTATTGAACCTGTAGCATCTCCATTACAAAACACATCGCTTACAGCTTCGCTTACAGCTATTGGAGCAGCTTCGGAAACTGTATAAACACCATTGAATATACAATTATTTGCATCAGTAACTTCAACGTCATAAGTACCGGCAGCTAATCCTGAAATATCTTCTGTAACTTCGCCATTACTCCATGCGAAAGCGTAAGGAGATATTCCTCCTGAAACAGTAATATCTATTGCACCAGTCAAATCGCCATTGCAAAGGACATCTGTAATAATTTCTACTAATGCTAGAGCAGTGGGTTCTGTTATTGTAAAGTATCCAAAAGCAGAGCAGCCATTAGCATCTACTACTTCTACGTCATAAGCACCGGCAGCAAGTCCGGAAATATCTTCTGTAACTTCACTATTACTCCATGTATATGTATATGGTGATAATCCACCCGAAACACTTAAATCAATTGCGCCGGTCAAATCGCCATTACAAAGTACATCTGTAATAATTTCTACTAATGCTAGAGCAGTGGGTTCTGTTATTGTAAAGTATCCAAAAGCAGAACAACCATTGGCATCTACTACTTCTACATCATAAGTGCCTGCGGCAAGGCCGGAAATATCTTCTGTTGCTGCACCTGTATTCCATGTATATATATATGGTGTTACTCCACCTGAAACACTTAAATCAATTGCGCCTGTCAAATCGCCATTGCATAATACATCCGTAACAACTTCTGATAATGCAAGAGCAGTAGGTTCTGTTATTGTAAAGTATCCAAAAGCAGAACAACCATTGGCATCTATAACTTCTACGTCATAAGTTGCGGCAGGTAAACCGGAAATATCTTCTGTTGCTGCACCTGTATTCCATGTATATATATATGGTGCTACTCCACCTGAAACACTTAAATCAATTGCACCGGTCAAATCGCCATTGCATAATACATCTGTAATAACTTCTGATAAAGCTAATGCTGTAGGTTCTGTTATAGTATAACTTCCTGTAGCAACATTACTTGCCTGATCAATAACAGTTACATCATATGTGCCGGCAGATAATCCTGAAATATCTTCGGTAGTTTCCAGATTTGACCAATCAATATTATAAGGACTTGTTCCGCCCGAAATACTTAAATCAATTGCACCAGTCAGATCACCATTACAAAGTACATCGGTAATAGCAGCAGAAATTTGTAAGGTTGTTGATGGTGGTGGCTGAGTTAAAGTAAAGCTAATTATTTCAACACATCCATTATCATCAGTAACTGTAACTGTATAATTTCCCGCAGTAATATTGTTTAAATCTTCTGTTGTTTCTCCATTCGACCATAAATAACTATATGGTGTAATACCACCTGTAACCGAAAGGTCAATCCAACCATCGGATGCACCATTTACACTAACTGAGTAACCTGCATAATCAGAAACAAGTCCTGATAGAACAATTTGATCAGGCTGATAAATCATAATTAAGCCATTTGCTTCACAATTATTTGCATCGGTAACAGTATATTCATAAGCTCCGGCAGTAAGATTTGCAATATCTTCGGTTTGCTCTCCTCCTGACCATGTATATAAATATGGTGTAGTTCCACCAATTATTGTAAGATCAATCGTTCCATCTGCTCCATCAAAACACATAACATCAGTAGCAGTATATGTAACTAATAATTCGCCTGGTTGAGAAATAGTATAACTTCCATTGAATACACATCCATTGAAATCGGTAATTGTAACTTCATAAACACCTGCGCCAACATTAGTTATATCTTCGGATATTGCGCCATTCGACCATAAGAAAGAATAAGGCTGTATTCCACCAGATACAGTTAAATCAACTGCACCATCGTTATAACCATAGCAACCTGCATCAGTAACCATGCCTATTGATGATAATAAAGCAGGTTCTGTAACTGTATAAGCATAAGTTGCTGTACATAGGTTTGCATCTGTTACCAATACATCGAAAGTACCTGCACCCAAACCCGAAATATCTTCTGTAACTTCGCTATTCGACCAACCAAATGTATATGGTGTTGTTCCTCCTGAAACTGTAATATCTATTGATCCATTCGATGCTCCATAGCAATCAATATTGAATCCTGCACCAACAACAACGAGTTGGGTTGGTTCAACAATTGTAAAACTTGCAGTAGTTGTAGCTGCTGTACCTCCGCCACCACTTGAAGTACCCGATAAAGTAGCCAAACCACTCATTCCATTAGTAACATAGTTACCCTGATTGGGAAACGCAACTTGATAAGTCGCTGTTAAATCAATAATATCTCCCTCAATAGCGCGCCAAACTTTCCAGCTAAATACTTCATTAGATTGAAAACCATTACTATATCCTGGTTCACTACCCCAGGCAGACATCGCTGTTGGAGCTCCCGTCCAGGCAACATATCCAGCACATGCAAGAGTTCCTGAATTATCATAAAATATCCCGATAACATCATTCTGGCTAATTGGATTACCATCAATAGTGATAACACCTAATGGCATTAATATCGTGTGATTGGTTCCTGTATTAGTAAAAGACCAATCGAATGGTTGATAAGCAGAACCTCCCGAACCATCTGTAACAGTAACATCGTATTGTCCGGCGCAGAGTCCACTCAAATCTTCAGTGTTTGCTCCATTCGACCAGTTATAAGTATAAGGTGTAACTCCTCCTGCTACTGTAAGATCGATATCACCATTACAATCGCCATAACAAAGAATATCTGTTACAACTCCTGTTGCGGCAAAAGCAGCTGCAGGCGGTTCTGTTATTGTATAAAGATCACTATAAGTACAAGCATTTGCATCAGTCATTGTTAATTCATAAGTTCCTGCTCCAAGTCCTGATAAATCTTCGGTTATTTCGCCGTTACTCCATGCAAATGAATATGGAGTTATTCCACCCGAAACAGTAATATCAATCGAACCATCGCTTGCTCCATTTGCACTGACACCATAACCGCTATAATCCGAAAGTGTTGCAGTAACAACTATCATGGCTGGTTGGCTAATTGTAAATGCATCAGAATAAGTACAATTATTATTATCGGTAACTACAACATCATAATTTCCGGCAGCTAAACCAGAAATATCTTCTGTAATTTCTGTTGTATTCCAAACAAAAGAATAAGGTGTAATGCCTCCACTAACTGTTAAGTCAATAGCTCCAGTCGAGTTGCCATAACAAAGTACATCGGTAATTGCTTCTGAAACTGCAATAGCAGTAGGCTCACTGATTGTGTAACTTGCTATAAACTCACATAAACTGTTATCTGTTACTGTAACACTGTATGACCCGGCAACCAAACCAGAAATATCTTCTGTCAATTCGCCATTCGACCATACAAAAGTGTAAGGGTTTACTCCGCCAGAAACGGTGATATTAATTGCTCCGGTAGCATCGCCATTACATAGAACATCTGTAATTATTTCTGATACTACAATTGCAGATGGTTCTGTAATTGTATAACTTCCTAAATAAGTACAAGTATTATCATCTGTGATTGTAACATCATAGCTTCCTGCTACTACACCTGATAAATCTTCAGTTAATGCGCCATTCGACCATGTATAAGCATAAGGTGATACACCTCCTGAAACAGTAAGGTCAATTGCACCTGCAGCATCGCCATTACATATAACATCGGTAATTGCATCGGTAACTACAATTTCATTTGCTTCTGAAACTGTGTAAGTGCCAGTAATAGAACAGCTAATGTTGTCAGTAATAGTAACATCGTAAGTTCCTGCTACTACACCAGATAAATCTTCTGTTGATGCTCCATTCGACCATGCATAAGTATAAGGTGTTACACCTCCTGAAACAGTAAGATCAACTGCTCCTGTTGCATCCCCATAACATAAAACATCAGTAATTGCATCGGCAACTACAATTTCTGCCGGTTCGCTAACAACAATATTTAACACAACTGTTTCGCTACCTGCGGTAACTGTTACATCAAAATTTCCTGCACAAAGGCCGGATAAATCTTCATCTGTAGCTCCATTCGACCATAAATAGGAATATGGAGGTGTTCCTCCTGCTGCTGTAACATCAATTGCGCCATCGCATAATCCGTAACACGAAACATTGGTTGTAACATTACTTGCAGATAATGGAGTGGAAGCTGAACCTGTTAATGTTAAAATTCCAGACATTCCATTAGTTGCATAAACACCTTGATTTGGAAATCCAACTGTGTTGTAAGTTGCGACCATGTCTACAACTGTCCCGTTACTTGCCTGCCAAACTTTCCAGCTAAATGCTTCACCTGTTTGAAATCCATTATCCACTCCGGCTTCCGATCCCCAGGCACTTGTTGCTGTAACTATACCTGTATACTCAAGATATCCTGCACAAGCTAATGTACCAGCAGAATCGTAAAATACACCGATGAAATCTCCATTACTTATTGGAGTTCCATTAATAGTAACTGTTCCTGGTTGAATCAAAACAGTGTGATTAGTTCCGGTATTTGTATAATACCAATTTGGTTGAGCAACCAGTCCTGTTGATATTGTCAACATGAACAACAATGCCCAAACATTCTTCAAAGATAAAAAGTGCTTCATAATCATCCTTTTAAATTATTAATATTTGTTTTTAAATTATCTGTCTTCTATAAATGAATAATACTTTCCCCCTAAAATTAGGGAAAAAGTATCCAAAAATATATTTAATTATTTAATTATTCAACACATAGTTTTTTTGTTATTCTATTATTCTGTGTTTCCAGTATATAGTAATAAACTCCTTTTGCTAATTCATCTCTATTAAAATTAACCAAATGAAGTCCTTGCGAATAATTACCGCAGCAAATTTCGCGAATATATTTTCCCAAAGATGAATAAAGCAAAATACTTAATTCTGTATCTTCTGAAATATAAAACTCAATTGTTGTATTTGTATTAAATGGATTTGGGTAATTTGTTATTGAAATGTTGCTTTGGTCCGACAAATATAATTCGCCAACAATTGCATAAGTATTTGTTTTATAATTACTGCTACCCTCAATAAAATTAGTAATTCTAATATCACTAATAGAATTAGATTGCTTTCGCCACATTTTTAATGATATGCTTTCATCATTTGAATCTAATTCCATAAAATCAGTGTATGGATCATCTCCCCAAATTGTAATAATTATATCCTTTTCATTATAAACTCCACTTCCCATCAATTTTCCGGAAGAATTGAAAACTCCAATTTCATCGTTCGGTTTTGCAATTTTTTCTATTGTGTGCTTAGGAATAGCCAATGTCATGTTATGTCCCGTATTTTGAATTTTATTGAAATATACCGCTTGCTTCTGTTTACTAATATCTGAATAAAATTTTGTACCATTTGCCGGATAAGTAAATGAAAAACTACTGTTTGTCAGAATTTGATATCCTCCACCTGCTACCATATTGCCAATTCCATTATAATTAAACAATGGCCAATATACATCGCCATTGCCATTTTTTACTAATTCTACATTTAAAACTACACCACTAAGCATTGTAACAATTGAAGCGGGCATAGTTCTAAGATAAGCCATAATACTCCATCCCAGAGGAATAGTAAAAGGTGTAAGTTCCGGCTGCAATTGAGTTCCCACAAGTTCAATTGAATCAATCACACTCATATATGTCTGGTATCCTCTTCCAATTGTGAAATTTCCTATACCATTAAAATAAAACTGCGGCCAGTATACATTTCCTTCACCATCTTTTACCAGAAGTAAATTATTAACCACGGGGGCAAAAATATTAACAACATCGGCATCGAAAGGATCAATATAAGTTGATATCATGCTCCATCCTTCAATTAAAACTACTGTTTGTATTGTCTGGATAAGATTTTTTGTTATAATAATAGTATCTGTTTGAGTACAGCCATTAGAATTTGTTACTTCCACCCAATACGTATGTGCTCCACCTTGAAGTACACTTCCATCAACCGGTAAAACCATTGAGACAGATCCTGTTGACCATAAATATGATGTATAGCCAACACCAGGATCTAAAATGATTACTGTATCCTGAATAATAAAATCCGGACCTAAATCAACTACAGGTAAAGAATTTATCACTATATTAATATCATCATTATCTGAGCATCCATAGAGATCGGTAACTGTAACAAAATAATCTCCGGCACTACCAACTTCAATGGTTTGGCTTTGTGCTCCTGTTGACCATAGATATGAATAGAAACTTCCGGCACCAGCATCTAATACTGCTGATGAACCATCACATATTTCAACATCATTACCTAAGTCTACATTAACTGAATGGAAATTAATTATAACTTCATCGCTTGCATCACAAAACTGACTTGTTATTGTAACAGAATAGGTTCCTTGAACAGAAACATCAATACTTGAAGTAGTTGCTCCATTGCTCCAAAGATAAGCATTGGCAACTCCGGCATTTAAGTTAACAATATCACCAACACAATTATCTTGATCCGGACCTAAATTTATTGTTGGTAAAGGATTTATTACAATATTTACCTGATCTATGCTTTCACATCCATTTGTTGAGGTTGCAGTAACAGAATAAAATCCGGTTTGCGAAACCGTAATTGTAGAACTTGTGGCTCCTGTACTCCATAAATAAGAAGCTCCACTTCCTGCATCAAGAATAAATACATCACCATCGCAACCCAATTGATCTGAACCTAAATCTACATTTGGACTTGCTTCTATAATTATATACTGAGTTTCAAATCCAACACATCCAAATCCATCGGTGTATGTATATGTTATTGTATGTGTTCCTGCACCTGCCAACGATGGATCGAATGTATTACCTGTGATACCATCTCCACTAAAAGTACCCCCCGAAGGTGTTCCGGTTAAACTTACTGACGGATCGGAGAAACACATTTCAACTGTACCTCCAATTATAAAAACTGTTTCTTGTGTGTTTTGTGGTTGTAAACTTAGTGATACCTGATAATTTGTAAATCCTGTTCCGGATCCAAAATCAGGTGTAATTTCATACCAACTGCTATTCCATCCATCGCCATAGGAATCATGCGCAATAAAAGAATATTCACCAAATGGAAGATATAAATAATCATTGTATGAATATCCATAAGTAATTGTTCCGGCAGGTGAACTTAAAACAATATTTCCTCCAACATCTACAATCTCCCATGATTGTTCTTGTGGCCAATTTGAATTATAATATACCTGCACTAAAACCGGTACTAAAGTGGGTCCGTTGTATAATCCTGAAAAACTTACTTCTGTCCCATTAACTGTAACCGATTGTGTCTCTACATTTGAACAACCGGTAGTAGTATCATTATATGAATATGTTATATCATGTGTACCCAATCCTGCATCAAAAGGATTAAAAACATTGCCATCGATTCCACTTCCCGAAAAAACTCCCCCACTTGGGTTTCCTATTAAATTGGATGATTGATCATATAAACAATATGTAGCATTTAGCCCGCTTATTGAAACTGCAACCGATGCAGAATGATCTACAATAAAACTCATTGTATCGTTTGTGTTATCAATATCACCAGTTAAAGAAACTGCTATTGTAAATGTATACTGTCCCAATGAGTTTAAATCAGCTGTTTGTGGAAATATATAATTAAGTATATTTCCCGATTCAACAACAGTAGCTATACTATTTGTAACAAAAGCCCCGGCATTTATGCTGTAACTTAAATCGTAATTTGAAATGCTTGCTCCGCCAAGATTTTGAACCTGAACTTCAACATTTTCTGAGGATGTTAAACTACAGCCCGAAACCGGTGAGATAAGTGATACAATAGACGCATCAGGTGGGGCAAGTTCCTGAATAACTATATTATCAATATATGACGCATTACCCGGAGCATATTGGAATGAATTAAATTTGTTTGCGCCCTCAAATGTTAATGTAAACTGTGTTCCGGCATAAGAGGAAAGATCGAATCTGTGATTAATAAAAGGATCGCTATATGAAGTTTGAGGATGGAAATTTTCAATTCCCTGATCGCTCATTATCTGAACACCATCTACCAAAACCCTGAACCATGTATATTTCGGGCCTGTTCTATAAAACTGTTTTAGATCGAAAAGCAGTTCAAGTGATGACAACTGTGTTGCATCAATTACACAAGAATGTGTAGAAGAATGGAATAAAAAATTTTCCGTCCAGGCTTGTGCCAGGGTTGTGCTTGTTGAAGAACCTGCCCAGGGTTTGTTTATGTTGTTTGCATCCCAAATTACTGCACTCCCGCCTTCAAGCTTGATTGCATAATTTGAATTATAATTATTCAGGCTGACTTCTCCAAATTTATTTGCGGCATATCCCCAGTCAGAATTACCCGATTCAAAATCTTCGGAATATGGAAACGAACTAATTATTCCCAAATGTTTTGAAACAAAATTGCTAAACACATCATTGCCTGTTGAAAAATCTCCGGTTGCAGAAACCTGTGCTTCGCAATAATATTCTCCTAAAACAGAAAAATCGGACGAAGCCGCAAATGTATATTCAATGGTGTCTCCCGGATTTATTACTGAACTTACTATTTCGGTAATAAAATTTGAGCCTCCATCAACAGAAAACGATACATTAAAATTTGAAACATTGGAAGCTCCAACATTTTTTATCTGGATAGTAACATTTTCAGACGAAGTTAAACCACATTGATACTCATCAGGATAAACCCAATTAATAACTGCTAAATCAATAACGGGATTTAAGCTTACCGAAACATCATCAACATATAAATTATAGCCATATCCTGTAACACCATTGAATTTAATATTTACAACATCGTTTTCGTAGGCTGTAAGATCTACTGTTTCCTGGATAAAAGTTCCGGGTGAAACATCAAGGGCTCCATCGTTTGAATAAAGCTCAATACCTGTTTTCTTCCAGATTAATTCCCAACTTGCTCCATTGTCTGTCGAAATTAAAACTTCTAATTCATCGTTTGGTGCCTGGTAGCTATATCCACTTGACCAACTAAAACTTAATGTAGCAGGATTATACAGATTTAAAGCTGGTGTTATCATTTCGGCATTTCCGTTTTGCCAGTAATAAAAATTACAAAATGCCGACGAATTGGAATAAGATGCCCAATCGTTTCCTCCTCCATAACTCCAATTTGCAGGTGGCCATGTTGAAAAATCTTCTGTCCAGGGGAAAGAAGAAATACTTGATACTGAAACAACCTCAGAATGTACAGTATCATTAAAAGCAACTGCATCGCCTGTAGCTGTAACATAGGCAATACAATCGTAAATACCCGAAACTGCAAAATTTGCTGTTTGTGTAAAGGTATATTCGAGATAATTTCCCGGGTTCACACTCGAATTATAGGTTTCAGTAACAAAACTGCTTCCCCCGTTTGTTGAATACGAAAGGGTAAAATTCCCAACCGCACTTGTACCAAAATTTCGGATTTTAACTGTAATATTTTCAGACGCAGTTAAAGTTGCCGAAGAAACAGGGTTAAGCCAACCTACCATTCCAATCTCGATACTTGATGATGATAATATCGTAAAATCGGTTTCCTGAAAATACCCATTTTGAAAAAGAATTTGACCAGTAGCGATCCCTGATGAGGGTGTAATTTGATACCAACCATTGGCTAAAGTCCATCCATCGCCCGCCGAATCGTAAGCTTTAAAAACATATTCGCCAGGATAAAGACTTACATTTCCATTATATGAATAGGAATTATCAACTAAACCCGAACCTCCTGACAACACAATATTGCCATCTAAATTGTTAACTATTTCCCAAGAACACTCATTGGCATATCCACCATAATATACCTGTAATAGAACAGATTCCTGAGAAAATGCAGGTTGCGTAACAATCATTGCCAAAAGCAAACTTGAAACGATTTTTAATACATATTTTGTCATAACAAAAAAAAATTATAAGCGATGTTAATCACCTTGTTACGTTACCTTACACCTTACCTAAAAATGATCAGTAAATATATACAACTAAAAATGAATAAACAAATATTAGAAAGGTAAATATTTTAGGGTATTTCAAGAGGATTCATTTTAATAAATCATGACATCTTTTTGTACATAAAAAATGATAAAAATCTTTTGTTTTAAAATCTTTATTGTTTTATATATCAGCATGTTACTTCACTTTCTCTTAAATATTCCCTGATTTTTTTCGCCTTGTCGTTGCCAATTACTTCGGCAATTTTATTATTGTCAATACGCTGAATATTGTTTAGGGTTTTAAAATTTCCTAATAATTTTTGAATTGTTTTTTCTCCAATTCCGGGAATTTCATTCAGTATTGATTTTGTTGCCGATTTGGACCTTTTATTGCGATGAAAAGTAATCGCAAACCTATGTGCCTCATTTCGTGCATTTTGAATAACTTTTAATGATTCTGAATTTTTATCAATATAGAGAGGGACAGAATCATTTGGAAAATAAATTTCTTCTAATCGTTTTGCAATACCAATAATGGCTATTTTTTTTGATAAATTTAACTTTTCGAGTATTCTATATGCTGAAG
>JAYENH010000536.1:0-2594 GCA_034721995.1 Bacteroidota bacterium | reverse complement strand
AAACATTTTAAAGCTCCGGTAGGAGCGACATATTGGGCAAAGTCGAATCTTATTGGCAAGAGAACCAGGACTGACATGACCTGCTATTCTTAAATTCACGAATAAAAAGTGTAAACTGAGAAATGAAGAATCCCGAAAATTCACATAACTTTTAACCACAGAGTTTTACAGAGGCGGAAAATCAGCATTTCTAAAAAAAGTGTAAACCGTAAAAAAAACGTCAAGCATAAAATTATATCGCCCCTAATTTCTTTCCTACTTTAGTAAATTTTTCGATAGCAATTTTAATATGCTCTTCGCTATGTGCCGCGCTAATCTGCACCCTGATGCGCGATTGCCCTTTTGGTACAACCGGGTAGTAGAACCCGATAACATAAATCCCTTCTTCCAATAATTCATTGGCAAATTCCTGCGACAGTTTTGCATCGTTGGGCAAATGGCCTAACATAACCGGGCAAATAGAGTGAGTCCCAGTGCCCAGATCAAATCCGGCTGCCGTCATTCCTTTACGGAACATTTTGGTATTGGCTTCGAGTTTATCGCGTAAATGTGTGCTTTCGGTAAGGATTTTCAATACCTCGATGGTTGCCCCGGCAATAGCGGGCACCACAGAGTTTGAAAACAGGTATGGCCGCGAGCGTTGGCGCAACAATTCAATAATTTCTTTTTGCCCCGAAATACAGCCTCCCGATGCACCTCCTAATGCTTTTCCAAATGTAGTGGAGATAATGTCGACCCGTCCCATGGCATTGCAATATTCGTGGCTGCCGCGCCCGTTCTTGCCAACAAAACCGGTAGCGTGCGAATCGTCTATAAAAACCAGGGCATTGTATTTATCGGCCAGGTCGCAGATTTTGCCAACTTGTGCAATAATGCCGTCCATCGAAAAAACACCATCTGAAACAATCATTTTAAAACGGGTATCACCGGCTTCTTTTAGTTTTGCTTCCAAATCGGCCATGTCGTTGTTTTTGTAACGATAGCGCTGTGCTTTGCACAAACGTATTCCATCAATAATGGAGGCATGGTTTAAGGCATCGGAAATAATGGCTGAATCTGCGCCAAGCAAAGGTTCGAAAACACCCCCGTTGGCATCAAAAGCCGATGAATATAATATGGTGTCCTCCATTCCCAGAAAATCGCTGAGGCGTTGTTCGAGGTCTTTGTGCACTTCTTGTGTTCCGCAGATAAAGCGTACCGAGGCCATTCCGTAACCATATTTAAAGAAAGTATAATTGGCAGCTGCCATCACACGCGGATCGGATGACAAGCCCAGATAGTTGTTGGCACAAAAATTCAGCACTTCTAAGCCTTTAACCGTTTTTATTTCAACACCCTGTGCTGTGGTCAATATCCTTTCAGGTTTATAAAGGCCTTCTTTATGTATTTGTTTTAATTCCTGCTGAAGATATTCTTTGAATTTTCCGTACATAACTTATTAGTTTTAGCGACATTAATAAAATAACAATCAGCTGCAAAACTATATAAAAGTTTATACATGAAATATGAAAATATATATTGTAACTTTAAAAACTTTTAGTCGTCTGATGGCGACAAGGAAAAATTATAGAAACGAATAGTATTTTTCCAGAATGTATAAATATCAGAAAACTAATTTTAAACTTATGAAAATGAGCGCATCACTAATTATTGGAATTATCTTTCTTCTTATTGGAATTTCATTTATTTTAAAAGTAATTTTTAAAATTGATTTCCCTGTTTTTAAAATCCTCGTAGCCTTTTTCTTTATTTACATTGGGCTAAGAATCCTTTTTGGCAGTTTCCATACATTTCATTTCAAAGGCGATTCTAATTCTGCGATTTTCTCTGAACTAAATTACAGTGGCGAAATTGAGGACAATAGCGAATTCAATGCCGTGTTTGGCAAAGTAACCATCGATTTACGGAATGTGCTATTTTCGGAACCCGAAACTTTCATAAAAGTAAATGTGGTTTTTGGAGGAGCCGAAATTTTTCTTCCGTCCGATTTACCTGTAAAAATAAAATCGGATGTGGTTTTTGGAGGAGTACAGTTGCCAGATGGAAAATCCGGTGGTTTTGGTTCGGCAAAATATCGGAGCGATAATTTTGATGAGGCTCCAAACCGTTTATTCATCGAAATAAATGCAATTTTTGGCGGAACAGAAGTGCATAAATATTAAATTCCCTCAATCTCATTTATGTTATAAAAATCATTATCCCTTTGTTGAATTATTGGATGTAGTTTCCCTTCTGTCTCGTTTTTTGCATCAAAAATTTCGGATGTAATTTCGGCTTCATTGTGAAACTCTATGTAATAACCTTCTATTTATGCCACAAGAAACCTGAAATATAATTTTCAATTCAGCAAAAGAAATAGCCACATTCTGCAATAGAAATATCATCATTGTATTAATAAGAATTTCTTTATTACCCTTGCTCGCATTTATAATAAATTGTAAATATTGTAGTTTATCAACAAATATAACTTATCAATAAAATGTAAAAGCCCGAAGCAAATTTTACTGTCTGAAAAAAAGAAGTGTATTTTTGCCTGTCGAAAATGGAGATTGTCTTTTTGGGGGTAGTTTGCATAAAAGGTTTAATTTGATTGA
>JAYENH010000535.1:0-2599 GCA_034721995.1 Bacteroidota bacterium | reverse complement strand
CCATTGGTGGTGGAGCATTGATTTTAACTGTAATGGGATTAGCTTATGGCTATGCCAAATTTAGATATAATAGCTCTGGAATTTCCGGGTTTGAAGAAGTAAAATAATTAATTCGATTAAATAAAACCTGAAATAATAATAGGTGATATTAAGAAATTCACAAGAAAGTGTATTCGGTGGTCTTATGAATGGGGAGTAGAATAATAGAGCTTACCTTATGTCAGTAACGGCATTTCAGTATAAAGGAACCGCCTGATCTTTTTTGTGGCCGTTTTAGCAAATTCTTCTTTTTGAAGCAATACAACCTGGATTTTCGAGAATTTATTTACCCGTGCATTAACATATTCATGTAATTCTCTGCTTAACTCCTCGCATTTTTCTTCGAGAAACTCGGAAAATTCATCTTTCAGGAGTTGGTATTTCTCCACAATTTCGTCTTGGTTGAAATGAACCATTGCAACCATTTTTCCTTTTTGCTGAATTACAAGCGATTCGGCAACATGCTTGAAATTATTTATGACCGATTCAATGTCTTCGGGAAAAATATTCTCGCCTCCGGGGCCAATAATCACATTTTTGCTACGCCCGCGAATGTACAGGTAATTTGTATCGTCGAGTATTCCCAAATCCCCTGTTTTAAACCAACCGTCCTCTGTCAGTACTTCATTAGTTAATTCAGGCTCTTTGTAATAGCCTTTCATTATACCGGGGCCTTTTGCCCAAATTTCTCCTTCGCCGGTTAGTTTTTGCGGATCATGAATTTTTAGTGTTACCCCTTCTAATGGAGGGCCTGTTGATTGCAACCTTGTGTTTAGTGCATTAACTCCGGCAAGCAATGGCGATGTTTCGGTAAGCCCGTATCCGATAGCATAAGGGAATTTTGCTTCGCGTAAAAATTTCTCCACAGTCCTGTCAAGCTTGGCACCACCAATGCCAAAAAATTTCAATTCACCTCCAAATGTTTGCATTAATTTTTTTCCGGCCAATTGGTTAAACTTTTTCCGGAGTGGAGGAAACGAGTACAAGACCCGGGTTAATTTACTCTTATTGAAGGATGGCAATACTTTGTTTCTGTATATTTTCTCAATTATCAATGGCACTGTCATCATAAGTGTAGGCCGCACAGTTTTAAGGGCCGGGAGTAAAACAGATGGTGTAGGTGGTTTTTTAATGTAAAAAATGCTCGAACCACATAATATTGGTAATATAAAACCTATTGTGTTTTCATAAGTATGAGAAAGTGGCAGTACCGATAAAAAACGATCTTTCGAATTGATCTCCTGCACTCCCCTGCTAGCAATGGCATTAGAAGTAATGTTTTTATGAGTAAGCATTACACCTTTTGATTTTCCGGTTGTTCCCGAAGTGTATATAATTACAGCAATATCTTCTTCTTCGATATTGTATTCTTTAGCGGGTTTTAATCCCTCCTCAAAACGAATGTCGTTCTTATTGGTTTCTAAAATTGAAAAATCATCTATCAATATCCGATGACACAGACTGTCCTGCTTATAGTTTTCAATTTTCGATTTCAAACCTTTTGATACGAAAATGGCTTTTGATTCGGAATGATCTAATACATTTTCTATTTCGCTCACACTAAAATCCGGTAAAATAGGGACAACAATTGCTCCCATCGAAACAATAGTAAAATATGTTATCCCCCAATTAGGCATATTTGTACTTAACAATGCCACCCTGTCGCCAGGACGAATTTCCATTTTCTCAAGCAAAGAAATAAGCGCAAGTCTCTGTTTATCAAACTCGGAATAAGTCAATGTAGTTTCGTTTACAAAGGATACTACTGGTAATTTGCCAAACTCTTCGACTGAACGTTGCAATAGTGTAGTCAAAGTTAAAACTGAAAAATCTTTCATGCTTTTGTTTTTTTATGAATCGACAAATGTATAATATTTCATGAACTTGAAATAATTAGGGTGTACGACAAAATCCCCCTTTGCTTTAAATGTTTTGCAAAAGAAGCCACAGCTTATCAAACCAAGGCCACATCACAAATCACTTCCAACAAGGCAGGCCCTTTGTGGTCTTTGATTTTTCGCATTGCAAGTTCCAGTTCTTCTCGTTTTTCAACCCTAATCCCCAATGCTCTGCAATTATTGGCAAAGTCGGCAAAATTTGGGTTATGCAAGCTTGTTTGCCAAACTTCCAGTTCGGAGCTTCGCTGCTGCTTTGAAATTTTTCCGAGTTCTGAGTTATTGATCCAGAACTCGCGACTTTTTAATTTTAGCCACAAAATAACCGCAAATAAAGAATCAGATTTTTCCGCCGTATTTAGTTGAATTTATCTTTGGATTCCTTTAATTATTGGGTTCGGGATTTTTCAAATTTCCATAAATATCAAATCGCGAATGATTTTCGAGATTTGCAATATTTTTATTAGAAATCCCGAATTCTGGGTACATACATCAAAATCCTGTCGAAGAAGGATTAGTTTATTTTCCTGAAGATTACATAGTGCCTGCACGAAAACTCCTGTTTTTAAAAGTCTCTGATAAGAAAGCGTCAAGAACAAGGCTTGTGAAATCTTTAAACTCAGGAGTCCGTCAGCTGACGGATGACTGAGTTTAAAGATGAGCAT
>JAYENH010000534.1:0-11143 GCA_034721995.1 Bacteroidota bacterium | reverse complement strand
AAGCAATTCAAAAAATGGGTCTAAAAAATCAGTTCTGAGTTGTGTTTCATTGTAACTCGCTTTTAGATATATTTCCCTATTGGAGTAATATTTTTTTACAAGGTCTTTTACAGTCATAATTATTTGAGATTTAGTAAACCTTGTTCAACATTCTTGTCTTTCAAGTATTGTATTTTTTCTTCTGCTACTTTCAATATTTCTTTAGGATTTTCTTCTTCCATTAGTTGATAAGCCACTTTATCACTAAAAAATATAAGTCCTAATGTTTTTTCACTTTCATTAAATAATTCTGCAAGTAGTGGTAACATTTCTTTATTAGCTGTTCTTTCTCCTCTTTCTATTTTACTAAGTGTCGATGGGTCAAGGTCTAATACAGATGCTACTTTTCTAAGCGGAAGTTTGTGTTCTTCCCTTAGTTTTTTAATATATTCTCCAAATGATTCTTTTGTCGTCATTCCGTAATTTTTATTCTTGAATAATTGTTCAGGACGATAATTGTCCAAAGATAATATTCTTTTCTGTATTTTTCGAGTGTGTAGGGAAAATTTTACTCTTTTATTTTTTCAGGGCTGAAATCGTGTTTTGGCAAAAAATAAATGTGTAAAATGTGCAGTGGGTTTTCTGCTTGTTTTTCTTTCAGTTATTTCAATGCTTGGTCGTTCTTTTAGCTTGTGTACAATTAGCCGATAACAAAAAGGAATTAACGAATAGCAAAAAGGATTTGGTGGAAATGAGGAGTGTTACTGAGTATTTAAAAAAGGAAAACGAAGTATTAAAAAACGAGAAAAAGTCTTAGACATTCAAACACAATTCATAGTATTATCTGGATAAAGCAGTTTTGTTATAACTATCTTAGTATCGTAGGCAAACAAATAGTACAACAAACAATGTCAAGTGTCGATATTCAACTACAAAAGGAACAAATATTTTGTAGTTGAATATCGATATTTTTCATCCACTAATTAAGCAAAAAGTTTATTGGTATTGTAAAACTAACTTTTACTGCTCTTCCCTTTTGAATTCCGGGCGAGAATTTCGGAAGTGAGGATATCACCCGCAATGCTTCTTTTGTCAATTCGGGTGCTTTACATGCAATCATTTTACCTTTTTTATCGGGTTTTTTTGCATCAGTCCTCGATTCTTTTACATCAACTACATTGCCTTTTTCATCAACATTAAACTGCACATAAACTTTCCCCTGAATTCCTTCTTTTCTCGAAGTTGCGGGATATTTTACATTTGTGGCAATAAATTTTTTCAGCCCCTGCTCTCCGCCCCGACTAAACACCGGCATTTCATCGACAACAGTAAACACTCCGTTTTCTGAAACTTTTTTAATTGTGTCGTTTACAATTTGTGGACTAAAATCGTTAACAAAATTAAATGAATTTGCATTTATGCCCGAAAAGGATATAAGTAAAATTGCAACAACAGGCACTATGAGCACAACCCGCAAGCCTGCCCATTTTTTCGATTCTTCTTTTTTCATCATGATCAAACGTTTTTTTAAAAGTGATTTATTAAAATTATTAACTATTGAATTATAGGCCAATCCTGTGGCCTGGGTAAATAATATTTTCTGATAATTTAATGTATCGCCCTTTTCAAGAATAACTTCGCGATCGGCAAGAAACTCGTGAACGCTTTGCATACTTTGTTTGTACATCCAAACCACAGGGTTGAACCACTGGAGAATGCAGAGCAATTCAATAACAATTATGTCAATCGAATGAAATTGTCGTACATGGGCTTTTTCGTGGATTAGTATTTCGTTAAGGTGTTCCTGCTTTTTGCTGACGAATATCAAATTAAAAAATGAAAACGGGGCAATATCATTATTTACAAATACAACTTTTTGATCCATGTAAATACTTATCCCATTTTGGTAAACGATAAATAGTAGCTGAGATAATTTCACAATAAAGCGGGCTAATAAAAATGCAACGCCGATAAAGTATACTATTATAATAATCCGGCTAAGCATTGCCCGGGTTGACAATACTTCTGAAATGTAGCTACTTGTAATGTTTATGCTATCTAATAAAATATGGCCGGGCAAAACGGTTTCTCCAACCGGGATACTAATGTTTATGTATGGCAATATCAAACTAAACAAAACAGAAAATAACAAGTAAACTCTAATAAGTGAAAAGTGTGTATCTCTTTGCAGAAACAAACTATAAGCAAAATAAAACACCGTAAGGCTAATTACCGATTTCATCAGATATATAAATAATGTATCCATATTTCTAATTTTTTTCGTTGCTCTTAATTTGGTTAATAATTTCGTCTAATTCGTTTGCCGAAAGATTTTCTTCTTTTGCAAAAAACGATACCATTTGCTGAAAAGAATTACCAAAATAGTCTTTCATAAATCTTTTGTAGTGTAGGCGGGCATATTCGTTTTTGCTTGTTAAGGGAAAATACTGATGGGTTTTGCCAAAGGCCTTATGGTCTACAAAGCCTTTTTTTTCGAGTATCCGTATTATGGTCGATACAGTGTTGTAGGCCGGTAGGGGTTGGGGCATATCTGCAATTATATCTTTCACAAATGCTTCCTCTTTCTTCCAGAGAATTTTCATTATTTGCTCCTCGGCCAATGTCAGTTTTTTCATTTTATATTTTGTTTATTCTGATGAATGATAATCATCGCTGCAAACCTACAACTAAAATATTAGTTATACAACTAAGGTTGCAGTTTATTTATTGTGGTTGAAAAAATTACAGAACTTTTCTCCATTCCATCCTCCCTGTTCTTGTCTTATTTTCTAAATTTGCCATCTGATTAAAATTAAGAATGATTAACATACTCATAAATAGGCAGTTTTTTTAAACACACAAGAGAATCATTCCTTTTTGTGTTTTTAGTGCTTTTGTGTTAAAATATTAAAATAATGAAAGAAAATCTTGAACTCGTTCGGAAAGAAATTAATGAACTGAAAAACAAAGCAAACTATAGTTTGCTTTATCGTAAGGGGCGCAATCTGTTCCTTAACGGACAAAGCCTTTTACTTTCGAGGTCGAGCGATTTGTTCGACTTTTCGATTTTCGACGAATTCGACGATTTTAAAGTTACGGTTGATTTACGCGAAGGCTTATTACTGAACTGTAGCTGCAAAAGCAAAATGGTATGCCATCATAAAATTGCCGGCCTGATGCAGGCTCACGAAGAAATCTCGCGCGAGCAGGACAAGCCCCAGAAGCCCGGCATGCAATATACCCTGCAGGGCATGAAAAAAAGAGTGTTGCAGGAACGACAAGAAAAAGCCGACAAAGCCCAATATCAAATCGAGCTATCGGAAAATATTCATGGCGAACATGTCCTTTATAACGAACGCAGGCAAAAATATAAAATCACACTCCGCGATTTCGATAAACAACAGGGCCATTGTTCATGTCCCGATTTTCGGACAAATAAACTGGGCACATGCAAGCACCTGATGTATGCCTTCGACATGATTGAACGAAAACCAAATCTTTTGAAAAACGGCAGCAAAGAATTTCCTTTTGTCGAGATTTATCTCGACCCGCTGCACGATTATCAGGTAGCATGGTATTTTCCGGGCAGGATTGGCAACCCCGATATTTCCTCGTTGCTGTTCAAACATTTTGGAAAATCGATGCTGTTGCCCGAAGAAAATATTGTGAATTTCCTGAATTTCCTGAAAGAGGCCGAACGCTTTAAACAAATCCTTATTCGTCCCGAAGTATATCAAAAAGTTGAGAGGGTTTACGGACAGGATATGTTGGTGCAAATCAGCAAATCGGTAAAACTTGATTTCTCATCTATTGATCTTGATTTATTTCCTTATCAGAAAAAAGGGATCGAATTTGCCACATTTAAAGAAGGTGCTATTATTGCCGATGAAATGGGATTGGGGAAAACCCTTCAGGCAATTTCTACAGCTATAATGAAAAAGGAATTGTTCGGTTTTACACGTTGCCTGATAATTTGTCCGGCATCGATAAAAGAACAATGGAAAAAAGAAATAGAAAAATATAGCAACGAAAAGGCCATAATTATAAGTGGAACTCCAAATCAAAGAGAAGAGGATTACAAAAACAAAAAGTTCTATTTTTATATTGCCAATTACGAACTTGTTGTTCGCGACCGGATTATGATTAACCGAACAGCACCCGATTTCATTATTTTAGACGAGGCACAACGCATAAAAAATTATCAGACCCTAACGGCAAATGCCATTAAATCGCTAAAGAAAAAACACAGTCTTGTAATTACAGGCACTCCCATAGAAAACAGGCTTACTGATTTATATTCTATCGTGGCTTTTATCGATCCCGAATTTTTATCGCCTTTGTGGGAGTTTTCATATCAACATTATTATTTTGATTCGAAATACAAGAACAAGATAATGGGCTATTTCGATCTGGAAAAATTGAAATCGCGTTTATCAAAAATCCTAATCAGAAGAGAAAAAGCACAGGTACTCGACGAGTTGCCAAATATTTCGCATATTGATGTGCCTATTGCCATGCACCCCGAACAGCACCGCTTACATGGAGGGTTTGCAAGAGGGGTTGCGCAAATTCTTGCCAAAAAATATAAAACCGCCTTCGATTGGCAACACCTTATGTTGCTGTTGACCAAAATGCGTATGGTGTGCGATTCTACTTTCCTTATTGATTTAGAATCGAATTTTTCGCCAAAATTAGATGAATTGCAGCATATTTTATTCGAAAAACTGAACATTAAAGAGGACGGAAAAAAGATTATTATTTTCTCGGAATGGAAACGGATGAACAATATAATTGCCAAAATGTTGCGCGACAACGATATTGTGTACACCGAATTAAACGGAAGTATCCCGGTAAACAAGCGTGGTAAACTGATTGAAGAATTTGAGCAAAACCCCGATTGCAAAGTTTTTATATCGACCGAAGCCGGAGGTGTTGGCTTGAATTTGCAGGTTGCCGATACGGTAATAAATTTCGAACTGCCCTGGAATCCCGCAAAAAAGAACCAGCGCATTGGCCGTATCGACCGCCTGGGACAATTAAAGAAAAAGCTAACAGTAATAAATCTTATTACGCGCAATTCGATAGAAATAAGCATTGCCGCCGGACTTTTGTTGAAGCAAAATCTTTTCGAGGGAGTTCTTAGCCCTGATGTACAGCTCGATCAGGTAAACTTCGACGATAAAGGAAAAGCCCAGTTTTTAAAAGAGCTTGAAGAGGCTGTGGCTGGATTTATTGATACTTCTGAAGAGGAAGAGGAGATTCAGGAAAAAGAAGTTATTGAAGTTGCAGAAACCGAGATTGAAGAAATTGTTAGCGAAGAAGAATCAGTAGAAACAACTGAAGAACCAAAAAAAGAAAACGGGCAAGAAAAAGAAGAAGTTGCCACAAGCGAAAAAGACAAAACATCGCCTGCTGCCACAGCCGAAAGCATCGAACAGGTTATGAACCAGGGCATGGGTTTTCTAAGCGGTTTATTTAAAATGGCAACCGGCAAAGACATGCTTGGCGACGAGCAATCGGTTAAAGTAAACAAGGAAACCGGAGAAGTTACTTTCAAGTTTAAAATACCGATGTAGGAGAACTTTGGAGCAAACCCTTTTGAGTTTTCTGCATTGCCGGTTCGATTTGTAAATTAGTGGGGGGTGTAGAAAAAGTGTAAACAATTACAGATTTAGCAATAGTAGTATGGCAACGATTTGAATATGGTTTTGTGGCGGTTTTTCAATATCAAGACATAAGTTTCAAGAAATTCATCGTCTGGCAGTTTTTGTTGTAGTTGATTTAGAAGTCAAGATACCACCTTCTCCCGAAAACTTTCGGGATAGCACTATCTGCCAAATGCACTACATTTTTTGTGTGTGCCCTGCATAAGCAGAAGCTACACACTAACCGGAAGCTTTAGGAAAATATCAAAAATACAAATATTTTCCACAAAAGTTCAAGGCAAAGTGTGTAATTTATTCCAGAAGGTGCAAGACCTTTATGGGCGGGCTAACTACCCGAACCATTAGCAAGTCGCAGGCTTACTTGCCGAGGGGCATAAACTGAAGGAAGCAAGACTGTCTCGCCTTTTGGCGAGATGGTGTGAGAGACGCACTGACGGTTAAATGACCGTCAGCCGTTTACTTGATTGGCAACTGGCATTTTCTATTTTCAGTCATTTTATCTTTCAAATTTGCTACAATCTTCATTTTTCTGTGCGTTGGCAAGATATACTCTTTTGCAATTTTTGGTCAAGCGTTGGCTCGTGTGAAATGTGAAACATTCACGAACACCTTAAAAAATAAACACTTTGTGAGTAATTGCAAATGTGTATGGCTTACGGGTTGGCACTTAATCCCGTTTTCAATATCTCTTTCACAACTCCAAACATCATTGCCGAAAAATCCTCTTTAAATTCGTTATTGTCCGAATACAATTTATACAAATCAAAGTTTGTGGTTATGTGTTTTAATAATTCATCGCCTACAACTTTATCGCTTGTAATTCTTGCGTTTTGTTCGTCTGAATATTTAATAGAGTTTATCAGTTCTTCATTTTTTGCTACATCGTTAGCGATATTTTCTGCCATTTGTCTAACCTTATCCGCATCTTCAAATTCAGTTCCGTATTGGTCGTTGAAAGTTTGTAAAATATGTGAAAGTTTATCAATTTCAGGGTCGTTTACTCCGCCTCTCATATCTGTTGGAATTGGTTGTAAATCATCGCCTTGTTCCATTGCAATATTAGTTGTTGCTTCCAATTGCAAGCGGTAACTATCCATATTAATATTTTCTAAAATATCAATAGGCATTTCAATATCATCACTGCCTAATTTGTTTTGCAAATGGTTTAAGAAAATATAAAGTCTTTCCAAATAGGCATTTTCAAAAGCCACAATTTGAGAAAGGAAAATATACAAACGAACATAGGTTTTTACTTTTGCTCTAAAATCTGCTTGTTGTTCTTCCTCCAAATCATTTCTGAAAATAGCACTTGCTTCATCTAAAATGGCGTGTAGTTGGTCAACTGGCACATTTGCCAATATCTTATCTGAAAATTCTTCTACTTGCTCACGAGTATAAACCTGATAATTATCCAAAGCGTCTTGTAAATCAAACAGTTTATTTGGGTCGGTTGCTTCGCCTAAAATGGTGCTTTCAAAATATGGTTTAAAGGCTTTTTCAATATCTTCTGATGTATTTGCAAAATCCAAAACAAAAGTGTCTTGTTTTAGCGGATGACTTCTGTTTAAACGAGATAAAGTTTGAACAGCATTTACACCGCCCAATTTTTTATCTACATACATTGTGTGTAGCAAAGGTTGGTCAAAGCCTGTTTGGTATTTGTTTGCCACCAATAAAAATTTATACTCGTCTTTTTCAAATTCTTCTGGAATGTTACCGCTCGGAAAACTATTTAAACTGCTTTCTGTTTCTCCGTCAATTTCGCCCGAAAAAGCAACAATTGCCTTGTAAGGACTATTAATTGAATTCAAATATTTGTCAAAAGCGTGTTTGTATTGAACGGCTTTTTTACGACTGCTCGTTACCATCATTGCTTTTGCTTTACCACCAATCTTTCTTTTTTGAACAACATTTTCCATAAAGTGGTCAATCATTAACTTAGATTTCTTTTTTATGGCGTGTTCGTGTCCTTCAACAAATGATTTTAATTTCTTTTGTGCCTTTTTCTTATCATATTCGGGGTCGTCTTCTATCTTTTTTAGCAAAGCATAAAAACTTTGATAAGTGATGTAGTTCAGAAGCACATCTTTTATAAATCCTTCTTCAATGGCTTGTTTCATCGAATACAAATGAAATGCCCTGTATTTGGTTTTACCATCTTGCTCGAATGGAACGCCAAACAATTCTAAGGTTTTGTTTTTTGGTGTAGCGGTAAAAGCAAAATAACTGGCATTTGGCAAAAGTTTACGAGATTTTACAATGGCTCGTATTAAATCTTCGCCTGTTACTTCATCATTTTCGTTTTCATCATAATTTTCTAAATCACTTTGTAGTTCTTCTTCATCTTGAACTTTCGATAAAGTTTCGTTGAGTTTACGAGCCATTTGACCGCTCAAACTACTGTGTGCTTCATCTATAATAATTCCGAAGTTATTGCCGGGCAAATCTCCGATTTCTTCTACAATGTATGGGAACTTTTGAATAGTTGTTATGATTATTTTCTTACCATCTTCTAAAGCAGTTTTCAATTGTTTACTGCCTTCGGTTATGGCTTGAACAACGCCTTTTACTTGTTGGTATTGTTTTATATTTTCTCGTATTTGTTTGTCTAAAATTCTACGGTCAGTAATAACAATTACAGTATCAAAAATAGTTTCGTTTCCCGATTTATTGTGCAAGCCAACCAATTGATGAGCCAACCAAGAAATGGAATTGCTTTTACCCGAACCTGCCGAATGTTGAATTAAATATTTTTGTCCTGCTCCGTTTTCTTGTGCATCTGCCAATAGTTGCCTTACGGCTGTTAATTGGTGAAAGCGTGGGAAAATGAGTTTCTTTTCTTTCTTTATTCGCTTTTTGCCTTTGCTGTCTTTGTACTCTTTTTCTTCGGTTATTAGTTGAGTGTAATTTTGCAGAATATTGGTTAAACTATCTTTGCTTAAAACTTCTTTCCACAGATAATCAGTTTTAATACTTTCGTTTGGCGGATTTCCTGCTCCGTTATTGTTGCCTTTGTTGAATGGCAAGAAAAAAGACTTATCACCTTTTAGTTGCGTACACATCCATACTTCTTCTGTATCTACAGCAAAGTTTACTAACAATCTACCCAAGCGGAAAAGTTCTTCGTTGGGGTCACGGTCTTTTTTGTATTGTTTTATGGCGTGGCTTACATTCTGTTTGGTGAGTTCATTTTTTAGTTCAAAACTGATGATTGGCAAACCATTTATAAAACTGACAACATCTAAAGAATTTTTGTTTTTTGTAGAATAATAAACCTGACGCATTACCGAAAACATATTGGCTGCATAAAGTTCATTATTTTTTGTGTTGTAATGCGACACTGGTTTATCGTAAAACAAACGCAATTTAGTATCGGTAAAACCATCGGTTACACCTTTTCGCAAAACTTCAATAATGCCTTTTTGTTTTATTTGGTCGTTGATGCGTTTTACTATTTTTTGTTTGTATAAATCTTTATGGTAGCGTTTTAGTTTTTCTACGGCTTTGGGTTGGGTGTTTTCTAAAAACTGAAAAAGTAAATCTTTATCAACACAATTTACATTGTCGTAATCACCATAAGCACGCAATACATAGCCATTTACAGAAACCAAATAGTCTGTAATATGCTTTTCTAAGCCGCTCTCTTTTGTATTGGTAGTTTTACTCATCTGTATTGTCTTTTGAGTCTGGAAGTCTTTTAATTACTTCATCAAAATCGGAAATATAGTTTTTGTCTTGTTCTATTCTGAAAATGTCGTATTCGCTCTCGGCTTTTAATTTTGCCTCCAATGCCGAAACTTTTCCTTTGTTTAACAAAATAGGGTAGTCAGATAATTCCAGAAACTTATCCAAAAACACTACCCAATCTTTCATATTCATTACAATTCCACGACTTGCTCTATTTTCGGCTAAATCTAAATATGCGCTAACTATTCTTTGTAGTTGTTCGAGATGCTTGCTTTCTAAATAGTTTTTGGCAATACTTACATCCGATTTAAGAATTTTCCCATCGGGGGCATTTTTCCACGATTTTAGTCCCATAAATATTTTAGTGGCATCGGCTTCGGTATAAATAATTTCAGCTGCTGTTTTTCCCTGTATTGCCCAGTGCATTTTATTCTGTGTGGTGGCAAAAAACTCTTTGGTAATAAATGCATCTTTATTATAATCGGCTGACAGGGCGTATATATCTGTTATTTTCTGATAGAATCGTCTTTCGCTCAGGCGTATTTCCCGAATACGCTCCAACATCTCGTCGAAATAGTCTTTGCCAAAATGTTTCATTTGCTTTAAACGTTCATCGTCCATAGCAAAGCCTTTAATAATGTATTCGTGCAAAATTTCGGTAGCCCATTTTCTGAATTCAATGGCTCGCTCTGAGTTTACCCGATAGCCAACCGCTGTAATCGCTCTTAAATTGTAGTATTTTGTTTGATATGATTTACCATCTTCGGCAGTATGTCGGAAATCCCGACACACTGAATTCTCGTCTAATTCTCCACTCGAAAATATATTTTTCAGATGCTCGGTAATCGTACTTCTGCCTTTTTCGAACAGTTGGCTCATTAATTTTTGAGTAAGCCATAAAGTATCATCCTGAAAATAGACTTCAATATTTACCTTCCCTTTTGGGGTTTGGAAAATAACAAAGTTTGGTATTTTTTGTAAATCACTCATTTCTAATTTCCTTTATCATATATAGCCGCTTCTTCTGCCACCATTGTCTAAACCCTTGATTTATTTGATTTTTGGATTACCTTGATTTTTTTGCTTAAACTTTTTGTTGATTAAGCGTTTAAATTGAAGGCTTTTTGCTCCAAAATTGATTAACAAGCCTATTTCTAAATCATAAGCTTCCAAGTAATTTATAGCTTGTGCCAAATGTACATCTTCTAATTTTGTGAGTGCTTTTATTTCAACAGAAATTTTTTCTTCAACTAAAAAATCTACTCTTCGAGTTCCAATATGTTGCTGTTTGTAATATATTGGCATTTCGTGTTCTCTACTAAAAGATAAACTTTCATCTGTCATTTCAATAGCCAATGCTCTTTGATAAATAACTTCTTGAAATCCATTCCCCAATGCACTATGAACCGTCATTGCACAACCGATAATTTTACTGGTAATATCACTGTATTTATATTTATTATTAATCATAGTGTATCATTTAATCGTTTTTAATCAAAGTTCAGACCATTTACGCACATCAATTTTGCCTGTTACCGCTTCGGCTATTAAGGCGGTTTTGTATTCTTCTACTAAGGCTATTTCTTTTTCTATGGTGGTGATGGTTTTTTCTATTTTGGTGGTTTCGGTTTTGATAAAAGTTATGTTTTTTTCTTGTTCTTCTTTTGAAGGTTTTGCAAATTTAACTTCATATAAGTCTGTTTGAGTCATACTTGGTAAAGCCGTCTTTGAGCTGTAAAAACCAAAAGGGATATTACAGCATAGAAAATAAAAATATAATGGCGAAACTAATTTTTCATTAATCTTTGTAT
>JAYENH010000533.1:0-2613 GCA_034721995.1 Bacteroidota bacterium | reverse complement strand
CCCCGAGCGAATTCTGCAAAGTATCGTAATAATAACCCGGCAGGCTGACCCAATTACCAAAAATCATTGCACTGTCGTCGGCACAAATAACAAGGGTGTCGATAAGGTTGTTTAGCGTGTTTTCCAGCCACTTGATATTATCATAATTTTTTAATGCTATCAGAATATCAATGTCGTTATCATTGTCTAAATCGCTTAAGTGCATGTCAAATATCCTTCCTCCGGTATAATCTACATTCTGTAACTGACTAAAATTCCCAGACCCTAAATTTTCGAACCATACCAAATTGCCAATAGTAACATTATATATATACGGTGCGGTAACAATATCCAAATCTCCGTCGTTATCTAAATCTGTTCCTGATATAGTATAACTAATGCCATCTATATTTGAGATAAATGTAGGCGTTGTGAAATTTCCCAAACCATTGTTTTGATACCAACCGACATAACTGGTCCAAGTACCAATAACATTTGCAGTGTATAAAATATCTTTAAATCCATCGCCATCCATATCAGTCAATTGAAGGCTTGTAGCCCCAATACTTAGGTTTATATTTTGAACAGGCAGGAAATTTCCGGTTCCATCGTTTAAACATGCTGATAAAGTTGACCCGCTTCCAAAAACAATATCAGCATAGCCGTCATTATTTAGGTCTGCAATATCAAAAGTGTTCAAACCCATTAAACTAGAAATGAACTGTAAAGATCCAAAACTGCCGTTTCCAAGGTTTTTTGCCCAGTGAACAGCATCACCAGAAGCACCACTACCTATATTGCCAATAATATCAGTTAAACCATCTCCATCCATATCCTTAGACATAAGAAGGTTTGTATTTCCAAAAGCACCCGGTATGTTCTGTGGGATATCGAAATTGCCATTTTGCATGTTTTTGTGCCATGCAATGCTATCGGACCAAGCACCGGAAACAACATCTGTAAACCCGTCATTGTCGAAATCGGCTGCATATACCGAATTTGCTTCAAAACTGGAATTTGAAATAACTTTTTGCAAGGAGAATTCTTTGTTGCCCAGGTTTTTATACCAGGCAACTTTACTATCCCCTTTCGATGCAGATAGGATATCGATTCTTCCATCGTTGTCGAGGTCGGTTGCAAAAACATCCCTCACATCAACAGCGGCATTGGCAATCGTTTGGTGAAGGATGAAATTTGAGCCAAAGTGATTTATATAAACCTCAATGGAAGAAGCTTCCTGACCTCCTGCAACTATATCCATAAATCCATCTCCATTTAAATCGCCTGCATAAACACCATTAGCACCATCCAGATTATCACTAATAATTTGCATGAGTCCAAAATTGCCGTTTCCAAGATTTTCCTGCCATATTAGCGAGTCTTGAGTCCAGGAAGTCATAACCATGTCTAAATCATTATCGTTATCAAAATCAGCCGGATAGAAATATCGTGGACCCACAAGTGTATCATTTATAATATTTTCAGTTGAAAAACTACCGTTGCCAAAGTTTTTATGCCAGGTAACCTTGCCGTTCCACGCCTGGCTTGATATAATATCCGGCAAGCTGTCGTTATCAAGGTCTGCCGATCTAACACAAAACGCCCCTTGTGCAGTATTCGTAATTATTTGTTCTGATCCAAATGTCCCGCTACCCAGGTTTTTTTTCCAGGCAAGCTTGTGGTCGATATAAGAACCATAAAGTAGGTCTGTGTTTCCATCTAAATCTAAATCGTTGGTATAGATTGAATACACCCATGCAGCATTGGTGGAAATGATTTGTTGGGGGCCAAAATTCCCACTCCCTAAGTTTTTATTCCATGTTATTGTGCTATCAGCAAAAGATGCCGAAATAACATCGATTAAACTGTCATTATCCAAATCGGCTGCAAAAACCGATGAAACATCATCAATATTGCTGATTGTTTGAGGTGGCCCGAAACTGCCGTTTCCAAGGTTATTGTACCAGCTTACGGATGTTTTAGCTCCTACTATAATATCAATTTTGCCATCATTATTCAGGTCTGAAGCAAAAAGTACCCCTGTAAAATGTATGTGAGTATCATCAATGATATGCGGACTATCGAAATTTCCTGCTCCATCATTGCTGTACCAGGCAAGTAAATGATCCCGTATATAAATGACCAGTATATCCAAATCACTGTCACCGTCAACATCCGCAAGGGTTATTTCGTAAGGGGAGGAACCATGTGTGATATTATGAGGAATAAAAGATTGTTGGGAAATAGCTAAATTATTTAATAGAAGGAATGAGATAAATAGGACTTTAAATTGTTTCATAATTATTTATAAAATTTAATCTGGTATTACAATAATATTTATCTCTTATTGCAATACCAGAAATTGATTCAATTAGTGGGTAATTTCAAATGTGTTAGTTTCAGCATTACCTAAATATTCTAAAGACATGTATTCAATTACAGAAAAAACTGGTCCTGCTGTTACAGGTGATATATTAGAAGTAGTGCCGACCCCATCGTTAGCAGTAATATGCCCGACATATTGTCCTCCTGAAACCCAAGTGCATTTTATTGCATCAAAATTTACGTCATATTCATCGAATTCGTACTCTGCTTCATAAGTAGCTCCATGTGCAACTGTAAAAACAGTAGGGG
>JAYENH010000532.1:0-2617 GCA_034721995.1 Bacteroidota bacterium | reverse complement strand
AATTATTCCTACTAATCTACTAACAGAACTATCTGTAAGAAGAGCGGCATCTGCCGGATCATCTCCATTAAACCAGATATATGGCATGTTTAACATTTTGCTTACCTGCCTTAACAGTGTTGTTTTCCCGGATTGCCTTGGACCCAGCAAAATAATTGCCTTATTTTCTGGAACTCTTTTTATAATTTCTTCTTGAATTTGTCTTGCTATCATTCAACAAAAGTAATAAAACTCGAATAAACTCGAAAATAATTATAATAATTCTCGAATAAACTCGAAAATAATTATTATTTATTCCACACATATAGTCAAATGCGGCAGACTTATAATTATTTACGGCGTTGTGTTGAATAGGTGTTTTTTTTTGAAGAAGACTAAATGATTACAAATAAAAAAGGGAACTGGCCAAAACGCCAATTCCCTTCTCAATACTGAATTCTCAGTACTATTTTTATTGTCCGTACATTTCAATAATTTCCTGCTTGGTTTTTCCAAGAATTCCATGCTTTTCTCCAACTTTTTTGAAAGCCGCAAGAGCTTTGTCCAAGTGGTGGATTTCGTGGCCTGCCGAAATCTGGGTCCTTATCCTGGCTTGCCCGTTGGGAACTACCGGGAAAAAGAAACCAATGGCATAAATGCCCTCTTCGTAAAGGTCGCGCGAGAAATCCTGCGACAACTTAGCGTTGAACAACATTACCGGAACAATTGGGGTATCGCCGGCTTTCAATACAAAACCTAATTCTTCCAAACCTTTGCGCCAATAGGCAGTGTTGGTTTCCAGTTTGTCGCGGCGTTCGGTGTTGGCCGAAATTAGGTCGAGGACTTTAATTACACCGGCAACTACAACCGGGGCAATAGTATTCGAGAACAAATAAGGACGTGCTTTCTGGCGGCACATCTCAACAATTTCTTTTCGGCCCGAAACACAACCACCCGATGCGCCTCCAAGTCCTTTACCAAAAGTAGTGGTAATAATGTCGATTTTACCCATCACACCACATTTCTCGTGTGTGCCACGTCCGGTTTTTCCAATAAAGCCTGATGAATGTGAATCATCAACAAAAAGCAAGGCATCGTACTTTTCGCACAATTCTACCATTTCGTCAAGTTTGGCAGTGTCGCCATCCATAGAGAAAACGCCATCGGTAATCACAACCTTCAATCGTTTGTCGGCATGTAATATCAATTTATTTTCTAAGTGCTTCATGTTCGAGTGCTTGAAGGTATCGTGCATTGCACCGCACAAACGAATCCCGTCGATAATTGAAGCATGTACCAAACGGTCGGAAATCATTACATCCTCGTCGGTAAGCACAGCTTCGAAAACACCGGCATTGGCATCCATACACGATGGGAACAAAATAGTGTCCTCGGTGCCAAGAAACTCGGTTACCTTGTTTTCCAGTTCACGGTGAATGTCTTGTGTTCCGCAAATAAAACGTACCGATGACATGCCATAACCATGGGTTTCCAATCCTTCGTGTGCTGCCTTAATAACTTCCGGGTGGCTCGAAAGGCCCAGGTAATTGTTGGCGCACATGTTTATCACTTTTTTCAAGTCCGACCCGGTGGGGAATTCAACTTCGATATCGGCACCCTGGGACGAATGGATAAAACGTTCCATTTTAAATATCCCGGCATCTTTGATACCCTGGATTTGCTCCTGGTACATTTCGCGTATTTTATCGCTATAAGCCATAATTTCTTTTATTACGACTTATTCTTGAAAGCCAATAACTGCGTTATGCTCTCATTTCGCCTTAGTCATTTACAAAAGCAAACTCCTAAATCAAAATGTTCACAAGCCTTGTTCTTGTCTTCAATAATAAGTCTTATTATTATTAAGTTAAAAACTACTTATTGATGAATTCTTCTACCAGGGTAACAATTTTTGTTACTGAGTCGAAAGCTTCGGGCGAGGCTTTTTCGTCGGGTATCGAAATTTTGTACTTCATTTCTAAGAATCGCTTTAGCGAAACCATCGAAAACGAATCGACAATACCACCGGTAATAAGTGGGGAATCATAAGTCAACTCCTCTTCTTCATCCTCTAAGTATTCTTCAATAACATACTCTAATACTACATCTTTAATTTCTTCCATTTTTTTATCTCCTATTTAGTTTTAAAATTTAATTTATTTTAGTTAATCATTTCAATGTTTTGTGCTTCCAATAATTTCTTCGCAACATCTTTTGCAATTTCTATTGTTTCTGAAATTGTCCTTCCCTGGGCTACCAGTCCTTGCACATTATCAGAGGTCGCCAGGTAGACTCCTTCGGGAAGTTTCTTAATATGAATATTTACCTTCTTTTCCATTGATTTTATTTTTAAATCAAAGATAACAACATTTTTTGGCTATCCTTTTCAGTCCAAGCTTTTTTATCCCAAATTTCATCTGCTAAATCCATTGCCTTCTCAGCAAAATAATTTGACACTAATTTCATTTAATTATTCATTACAAATTTAATGTTTATAAGTTCAATATACTAAAAATGGATGCAGCTATTAATTTGCCTATTGATCCCCTGTCTCCCACATTAATATTTGTTGATATTTTTTTTCGTTCAGCTTAAAAGAACTCAACCCAAAGAAAACACCTCCTATCCAGTTTACTGC
>JAYENH010000531.1:1333-11192 GCA_034721995.1 Bacteroidota bacterium | reverse complement strand
TGTCAATTATAATTGCACGTACTTTTTGTTCGATATCAGACATGAAAATAAATTTAGTTAATAATTAATGAACAATATTCAACAGTGCAAAGAAATAAATTAAACCCACAATTTTCAAAAAAAAAATATTTTTATGCCGATCCTGCAAAAAAAATATATTTCTTTTGCAACTATGTCAGTAATTCAATTTATTTGAGTTTGTTTTGATTGAAACTATTTGTATTGTAATAAACATGATATGAGTAAAATAGCAATTTTTGCATCAGGATCGGGAACCAATGCACAGAACCTTTATGAATATTTTAAGCATCACGATAGAATAAAAGTAGATTGTATTTTATCGAATAAATCGTCGGCTTATGTTCTTGAAAGGGCAAAAAAAATGGCTGTTGACAGTTTTGTTTTTTCCCGACAACAATTCTACGAAGAGGGTTTTGTGATTGATTTATTGAAGAAACGGCAAATAGATTGGGTGATTTTAGCTGGATTTTTATGGTTGCTACCCACGAAACTCATCAGGGAATATCCTGATCGAATTGTAAATATACATCCTGCTTTGCTTCCAAAATATGGAGGTAAAGGAATGTATGGTAATAAAGTGCATGAGACTGTTATCGAAAACAATGAAAATGAAAGCGGTATCAGTATACATTATGTAAACGAAAAGTACGATGAGGGAAAGATTATTTATCAGGCGAAATGCACGATAGAAAAGGACGATACCGCCGATGACCTGGCAAAAAAAATACATGTTTTGGAATATGAGTTTTTTCCAAAAATTATAGAACAGCTTGTAAATCAAGGTTCAGTGTTTAGTGTCGAATAATTCAATGTTGTGGGTTCAAGTATAAAAAAAGAGGGGGTTTGATAATGAACATAGAAACTCCTGACCCGGTACTAAAAAAGTTTTCATTGTCCTTTCAGCAAAAAGTATTATTTTTCAGATTAATTTTTAATGATTCTTATTTTTAGTTTTTGATGAACAAAGTAAAACAGCATACTATTATAATTTTACTGGCCTTTACAAATTTCCTCTCGTTTGCCCAAACCGATAGTACAAAATTTATCAGGTATACGCCTGATTTTAAATTTGCCGATGGCATATACCTTTCGTTCGAGCAGGTACAGGGCAATAATCCTATTCCGGCATCGCGTATTGTTACTTCTGAAAACATCAATAGCCATAATTTTTACGATAAAATCTTTAATGAAGATAACCTGGTGTTATTCGATGAGAATGGTATGAAGTTAGAGATTGAAAAATCGGAAGTGTGGGGTTATTGTAAGTTGGGGGCCATTTATATCCAATACAATGATGATTTTTACAGGATTCCTGTAATAGGCAGCATTGCTCACTTTGTAGGACAGGAGCTGGTCGAGAATTATAGAGGCTACGATCCGTACAATCGTTATTACGATCCAAATTATTACAACTTAGGAGGGCATCGAAATACTATTACAACAAAAGAATTAAGGCAGTATTTATTAGACTTTTCGTCCGGGCGGGTGTTGTTGTACAATCGCAAAAGTTTAAAAGTAATGTTGATGCCCGATGCTGAATTATATGAAGAGTACAATAATTTAAGGCGAAGGAAACAAAAGAAAATGCTTTTCTTTTATGTAAGGCGTTTCAACGAGCGCAATCCATTAATGATGCCGGTTTATAAATCGAATATTCCAAAATAGAATCAGATGATGAGGTACAAGTTTTTATTTATAATTTTGCTATTTTCATCACAAATTATTGGTCAGAAAACTCCCTCAATCCTACAGATAAACGAATTTTTCAATTCAAAAACATACATTGTTTACGAAGGCAGTCTATTTAGTTCCTATAATATTTACTTAAAAGAAGCTATTGATAAGGAATGGGATATTACTCCTTTTCAGATAATATCGTATGGGCAGTTCGAGGAAAAAAGAAAAGAGCCAAACTCAAGTTTCCTCATTGTAACCAATGTGCAGTTTAATGATGACAGAACAGGTACGACTTATAATTTTATTAACCTATTGCTTGGCGGAAATTATTATTCCTTAGATGCGATGCCTGATTTGGTAAATATCCCACTTTCGCTTGCAGGGCAGGACGAAGAAAAATATGTGTATAAGTTAACGGGTATTATTCGCTTTGTTCAAAAACATTTACGTTACCTAAAAGAAAACCCGCAATTTGCAAATATCTCGTTCGATAAACTTTATAAATCGAAGAAAACCGGGTTTTCTACAAAAACACTTTTTTTGTTAAAAGATGAACTTGCCGAAAATATTAATACAACAGCTAAGCTAAAAAGTGCATATCCGTTTTCTGTTAAAATCAGTAGTAAAAATGAAATCGAAGAACTGATTGCGTCGAAAAACGAAGATGCAGTTTTTTTACATATTGTTGCACCGGATACTCAAAGTGGTAACAGAATGTGTTTTAAAGTGCTTATGAGTGCCAATAATTCTGAAATATATTATTATGATTATCATACGGTTTCGGCACGAAAACAGGGTTGTTTGCTGAAAAAGGATTTACAGAAAATTGCGCGTTATAAGTAAACAGTTTTCAGTCAGCAGTCAACAACAAGGAAATTATTTGTATGTAGTTTGAACAGTTTTAAATGCCTGATGAATTATTATTTATCAATCCTATAGGGTTTATTACTACACATGTTACAAACTTTGTTCCGCAGCTTCATGCATATTCCCTTCTTTTACGATTTGTTTTTCTTCGAAACTTTTAATCAATTCTTCTAGGCTTTTCCCCATGTTATCTAACGAGGCTTTTGCATCTTTATAGAGGATATGATTGGGAAAATCGTTCATGAAATTTTTGTAGAGTTTGGTGGCCATTTTATCATTGTTCATCTGGTTTTCGTAAACAAAGGCCATTAGGAATATGGCTTCCGGCAATTTTTTGTAACGGGCATATTGCTTTACAATTTTATTGAAATACATAATCGACTTGCTGCCCATGTTCAGGTTCATGGCCATTTCGCCTGCTTTAAAAAGGTAGTGGGGGGCTAATGAGTCGGCAGGAAAATTTTCAGCAAAATTTGCATAATTACCCGTCAGATCCATTGCAACTTTTTTATCCAGTACCATACTGGTATCTTCGGTAAGTTGCTTTTCTATGGCCAGGATATTGTCATTGGCCTGGTCGCGTGGAGATTTCGAACAAGAGCTAAACATAAGGGAAATTGCAAATATAAGGAGAATGGAATTTTTCATGGTCTTCAATTTTAAATTTATTTTTTTGGAAATATCATTCGGTAATCAACATCGACTTTTCCTGCTGTAATTGCAGAAAGTTTCGATTTAAGCAATCGCTTTTTCAGTGACGACAATCGGTCGGGAAACAGAATGCCATCTAAGTGGTCGTACTCGTGCTGGATTATTCGTGCGGGGATGCCGGAAAATTCTTCTTCATGCAGTTCCCAGTTTTCGTCGTAATATTCAATTTTTATCCAGTCGGGGCGTTTAACATCTTCGCGAACGCCGGGTATGCTCAGGCAGCCTTCGTTGAACGACCATGTTTCGCCCGATTCTTCAAGAATATATGGATTAAGAAATGCTCTTTTAAAATCTTTGAATTCTTCAACATCGTTGCCCATAGGTGTGGCATCAATAATAAATAAACGAAGAGACCGGTTTACCTGAGGGGCTGCTAATCCAACTCCTTGCGATTTATACATTGTCTCGAACATGTTATTGATTAGTTCCTGCAATCCCGGGTAATTTTCGTCAAATTCCACTGTTTTTTTTCTCAGTATCGGATGCCCGTAGGCTGTAATTGGTAAAATCATTTTTGTTTATTTGATCGGCAAAGATAATTTATTTTTTACTTTTTTTTTATGTTGATTATTCCTGAAAACGGCAGGTGTACGACAAATTTTCCCTTATGCCAATTCCCTTGTTTTTTGGTATATAGTCTCCGCAAGAAAACTCCTGACTTTCAAGTTGAACATTCCTTGTTTTTGACGCTTTCTTATCAGAGACTTTCAAAAGATAGAAAAACACCTGAAAATAACAAACACCCCATCAATGTCTTTGTTCCATAAACGACTGTAAAATTATTGCTGCCGAAATCGAGTCAACAAGCTCTTTGTTGCGCCTGGCTTTCTTTTTAAGGCCGCCATCGATCATTGTTTGAAAAGCCATTTTTGAAGTAAAACGTTCATCGATTAAATGCACAGGGATTTCGGGAAATTCTTTTTTAAATTTTTTAATGAAAGGGTTTACATAAATAAGGGCTTCGGCAGGCTGGTTCGACAATGTTTTCGGGTAACCAATAGCCACTGCATCCACGCTTTCCTTATTAAAATAAGTTTTCAGAAAATCGAAAATATCTTTAGAATGTACAGTTGTCAGCCCACTGGCAATTATTTTTATAGGGTCGGTAACTGCAATGCCAACCCTTTTTCTACCATAGTCAATGCCCATTATGCGCCCCATTCTATCGTTTTTTATTAATGTTTTTTTTCGATCGTGGATGATACTCCATCATTATTTCTTGCAAATAAGTCCTGTCGAGGTGGGTATAAATCTCGGTTGTTAAAATCGATTCATGTCCAAGCATATCCTGCACTGCACGCAGGTTGGCCCCTCCCTCAACAAGGTGGGTAGCAAAAGAGTGCCTGAAAGTATGAGGGCTGACATTTTTTTTCAGCTCCGCTTTTTCGGCCAAATCTTTTACAATATTAAAAATCATTACACGGCTAAGTTTTTTTCCACGCCTGTTTAAAAAAACAAAATCCTGCTGCCCTTTAGCAATTTCAATATTATTTCTGCTTGCTGAAAAATAATTTCTGATTTCCTTTTTTGCAGTTTTGCCAATTGGCACAAGGCGTTCTTTGTCGCCTTTCCCTACTATCCTGATATAATTTTCGCTAAAATATAAATTCGATATTTTTAAATTGATGAGTTCCGAAACCCGCAAACCGCAGCCATACAAAGTTTCAATAATTGCTTTGTTGCGATGCCCGTCAGCTTTGCTTAGGTCTATGCCGGTTACTATCAAATCGATTTCGTTAATTGATAATACAACAGGTAATTTGCTGCCCAGCTTTGGCAATTCAAGTAATAATGAAGGATTGGTTTCAATATAGTTTTCGATCATGAGAAATTTAAAAAATGCCCTGATCCCTGAAATCATTCTCGCCTGGCTCCTTTCCGTCATGCCCAGTTTGTTTGCCCATTCAACAAAATCCCAAAGCAATTCCAAATCTACAGAATTAATCGAAACATCCTTTTTCTTAATCATCAGAAGAAAAACATGGAGTTTCTCTACATCGCGCAAGTATGCCTCAATGCTGTTTATCGACAAAGCTTTCTCAAGCAGCAAATAATTTCTGAACGATTTTATGATTTTATCCCAGTCCATAATCTTCAGGCAAAATTACTGTTTTATTGTTGATGATTAAAAATTTGGGCTTTGTTATTTTAGCCATGAGTATACGATTAGCCACGAATGCATGAATAAAATTCGTGGTATTTCTCAATATTGTAATTTTGTGGTAAATTCTAAAATTATGAAACAAGTTATTTCATCAGAAAAAATTCCTATAAAATTGTGGTTAAACGATATTGAAGCCGGGGCATTGAGGCAAGCCAAAAATATAGCCAACCTGCCATTTGCTTTCAGGCATGTTGCCATTATGCCCGACAGCCACGAAGGATACGGAATGCCCATTGGCGGTGTGTTGGCAACAAAAGCCGTAATAGTCCCCAATGCCGTTGGAGTTGACATTGGTTGTGGTATGTGCGCCGTAAAAACAAATCTAAAATCGGTAAACGAAAAAGATATGAGGAAAATGATGTTTGCCATAAGAAGACTTGTGCCGGTGGGGTTCAAGCATCACAGCGAAAGGAAAGATGTTATGCTGATGCCGTCGATGGAAAATATTCCGAAGGATGGCATTGTTGCCCGGCAATTCGATGCAGCCCGGAAACAAATTGGAACCCTCGGAGGTGGTAACCATTTTATCGAAATTCAAAAAAGCAAGGATGGGGACATCTGGATAATGCTTCATTCGGGAAGTAGGAATATCGGTTTAAAAGTTGCCGATCACTATAATAGACTGGCCAAAAAACTTAACGAGCGATGGTACTCCGAAGTAGAAAAAAAGATTGATATGGCATTTCTGCCTATCGAAACCCGGGAGGCAAAAGATTATTTCAGCGAGATGCAGTACTGCATTGATTTTGCTTTTGCCAGCCGAAAGTTAATGATGGATAGTGTAAAATCGGTTTTTGCCGACATGTTTGGGAACAGTTTTCAAGAACTTGATTTTGTGAATATTGCCCATAATTATGCTGCCTGGGAAAATCACTTCGGAACAAATGTGCTGGTTCACCGTAAAGGTGCTACGAGCGCACGAAAAGGGGAGATTGGTATTATTCCCGGATCGCAGGGCACAAAAAGTTATATTGTTGCCGGCAAAGGAAACCCCGAAAGTTTTAATAGCTGTTCGCATGGTGCAGGCAGGGTTTTAGGTCGCAAACAAGCGCAACGCACTCTTGATTTAGACGAAGAAATTAAGCGGCTCGACGAAAAAGGGATAATCCATTCTATCAGGCATCAGCGCGATTTAGACGAAGCACCATCGGCCTACAAAAACATCGATGAAGTTATGGAAAATCAAAACGATCTGGTGGAGATACTTGTTGAACTTAACCCTTTGGCAGTTGTGAAAGCTTAGACAGAATTGTTTTTACATAGATTATTTCCATCTTGCTGTAAAAAATATCCTCTTTCGTCAAACAATGGAAACAAACAAGACTTTTTAGCGTAGGTTTTAGATAAGTAAATTAATAAATATTAGAAAATATGAAAAAAAAACTACTTCATTATCTGACATTTGCAAGCCTTTTTGCTATTCTGTTAATATCATCATGTAAAAAGGATACATTGCCCGATAACATCAACAATGACACTGTTCCTATTGTTAGTCTTGATGTAAGCGAATCCTTTACCTGGCGGACTAACGAACAGGTAGAGTTCAATCTTGTATTCCCTCAGAACCTTACTGATGTGCTGGTTAAAATTTCATCCTTGGACGAAAGCGTTGTTTGGGCAAAAGGATTATCTGAAGGAAATGTTTACAACCGAAAAATAGTATTACCTACCCGAATCAAAAATGTTAAAGTGAGTGTAGGCAATAATATCCTTTCGCCAATAAATCTTAATGTAAGCAGCGAATATGTTGAATATACTTTCATCAATAATCTGAAATCAGCAAAAATAGTAAGTCAACTTCCATGGAGATATTCTATTACTGGAACTAACCATAGTTTGCTGGTTCCATCGAATGTGGTTTTTTCAGGCGTTGTTGTAAGCCCTGGAGATTATATTGGTGTATTTTACGATTCGCTTGGCACACTGGCTTGTGGTGGATATATTGAACCGGCATATAATACATCATCCAATATGTTTATTTCAGCTTTTGGCGTAGACAATGGAAATGATGGTTTTGCCACAGGAGAAAGTTTTACCTGGAAAATATGGCAGGCCTCAACCGGTAATGAATATACTGCCACAGCTACATACAGTTCGGGTATGTTCACAAATCAAGGGAACTTTGTAGTTAATGGCTTAAGCGGTATTACCATGCTTACGGTTACTTCTGCTGATGCCGACAATGATGGCGTTCCTGATGGAGATGACGATTTTCCAAACGATCCATTGCGGGCATTTGATAATGTATATCCCGGCGATGGTTATGGGACAATAGCTTTTGAAGATTTATGGCCGGCAGCAGGAGATTACGATTTCAACGATTTGGTAGTTAATTTCCAAAATCACACAATCGAAAATGCCAGCAATGTTGTTCATGAAATCATCCTTGATGTTGTTGTAGTTGCCAATGGAGCCAGTTTTCATAACGGGCTGGGTATTCAGTTCCCCGATGTATTGCCTTCGTGGATTACATCAGTTACGGGTTACAATATTCAGGAGAATTATATAAGCCACACGAATGGCCTGGAAAATGGCCAAAGCAAAGCTACCATTATTATTTTTGATGATGCCTATAACGTGTTGCCTTATCCCGGTGATGGATTTATTGGCGTAAATACCGACCCTAATGGGACTCATGTTAATCCTTATTCTGTTAATATTACAATCAGCTTTGACACATCTCTTGGTAAAACATCAAATGATATTTATGCATCAGGCAACCCAAATGTGTTTTTAATTGTTAATCAAACAAGGGGAAGAGAGGTGCACTTGCCCAATTATCAGGCGACCGACCTGGCTGATCCTTCTTATTTTGGAACTTTTGATGATGATTCCAATGGTTCAAAAACTTACCTAACTGTAAATAATCTCCCGTGGGGAATTGAGACAGGAATAGGGTTTAAACATACAACTGAAAAAAATTCGATAGAAACAGCACATCTTAAATTTATCCCCTGGGTACAAAGTTCAGGTAATAATTTTGAAGACTGGTATATGGATTTACCTAACTACCGAAACGTATCATACATTTATGATTATTAGAAATAATAAATCTGCAATAGATAGAATAATTACAGGCAGAATAGTTTTTTACTTGTCAAAATAAAACTCATAAGCCTAAAATCAAGGGGGAGATTCTCCTCCTTGATTTAGGGTATTAAAAAAATAAAATTTAACGTTAAACTAAAATTATTCAAATGAAACATATTTTACAATTATCGATTCTGATAATGATACTTGCCGGAAGCACGTATTTGGTATCAGCAAATGAATCACCTCCCAAAGGGAGCGATACTTTTGTTTTTTACAGTGATCTGCAATTAGAGAAAATGCAGCAGGAAAAAACGAACGGCTTACTTAACGCTTCATTTGTAATTGTTATTCCCAACAATCAGGTTTGCGACTCAGCAATAGCTTATGGCGATGTTGACGATCCTGAATTATATGGTGAAACATTTAGCCTTAACGAAGCCGCATGGTATTCATTCGATGTGCCGACAGGATTTACCGGAGATGTTGGGATAACCCTTTGTAGCTCGGGCTTCGATACCCAATTGGCAATATTCGAAGATTGTTCCGATTTCGTTAGTTTGCCCTCCAGCGGTATGCCAACAAATGCCATTGCTTACAACGACGATTATTGTAATCTTTCCTCCGAAACTGCACTTTATTCTCCCTCAGCCGGAACTTATTACGCAGTAATCTGGGGATACGATGGGGAATTCGGGACTTACGAAATTGAAGTATTTACATCAGCAGGAACTATTTGTACTGCCGATGCCGATTTCTCGTACAATCAAACAAGCACCATGACTTACTATTTTGAAAGTTATGAGACCAACTTTGCCAATGGCTATTCGGTTGAATGGACATTTGGCGATGGCAATACCTCTTACAATGTAGATAATGCAACGCATCAGTATGCATCGGCAGGCACCTACGATGTAACCCAATATGTTTTCGATCCAAACGATATTAGCTGCTACGACGAAGTTACTTATACAATTTACGTAAGTGCGGGCTCCGGTAACGGATGTTCAAGTGCCACTGATTATGGCGATGTTGACGATCCTGAATTATATGGCGAGACCTATAGCCTAAACGAAGCCGCATGGTATTCATTCGATGTGCCGATAGGATTTACCGGCGATGTTGGGATAACCCTTTGCAGTTCGGGCTTCGATACCCAATTGGCAATTTTCGAAGATTGTTCCGATTTCGTTAGTTTGCCATCGGCAGGTTATCCAACTAATGCAGTTGCCTATAACGACGATTATTGTAATCTTTCTTCTGAAACTGCACTTTATTCTCCCTCAGCCGGAACTTATTACGCAGTAATCTGGGGATACGATGGGGAATTCGGGACTTACGAAATTGAAGTATTTACATCAGCAGGAACTATTTGTACTGCCGATGCCG
>JAYENH010000531.1:0-1233 GCA_034721995.1 Bacteroidota bacterium | reverse complement strand
TCAAACAAGCACCATGACTTACTATTTTGAAAGTTATGAGACCAACTTTGCCAATGGCTATTCGGTTGAATGGACATTTGGCGATGGCAATACCTCTTACAATGTAGATAATGCAACGCATCAGTATTCTTCTACAGGCACTTACGATGTAACGCAATATGTTTATGACTCAAGCAATTCCAATTGTTGGGACGAAGTAACTTATAGTATTACCATAGCGGGAGGTACAGCACCCTGGAATTATAACACAACAGCGGTCAACCACTCTATTTTAGTACCTCAAACTGCATTGATTACAGTAGATGGAAACGCAATTGTAGATGGCGATTATGTTGGTGTATTCTACGATTCGCTGGGGACCCTGGTCTGTGGTGGGTACACCTTGTATCAAACCAATAGCGGAAATATGTTTATAACTGCCTGGGGTGCAGATGTTGGCAACGATGGTTTTGCAACAGGCGAAGAATTTACATGGAAAATATGGCAGGCATCTAATCAGCAGGAATATTCTGCCGAGGCTACTTATGATCAGGTGAATTTTACAAACGATGCGTATTTTGCTGCAAACGGAATGAGTGGTATACTTTCACTCGCTGCTTCAACACAACAAACACAGCAGATAATCCTTTATCAGGGCTGGAATATTATGTCTACTTATATAGATCCTATCCTACCGGGCTGCCCCGATATTTTCTCTGCTTACACCAACGATGTCATTATAGTGAAGAATTATACGGGAATGGTGTATTGGCCACAGTGGGGCATCAATGCTATCGGCAACCTTGTAATTGGCGAAGGCTATCAGGTAAAAATGTCGGTAACACATACTTTTGATGTAGTTGGTTATGCCATAGTTCCAGAAAATACTCCTATTGAACTTCCATTGGGCTGGAAAATTATTGCATATCTGCGTCAATCACCTGCATCTATTGTGCAAATGTTTAGTGCAGTAGTAAGCGATTTGGAAATAGCAAAAGACGAGACTGGTATGGTTTATTGGCCACAATGGGGTATCAATGCCATTGGAAACATGCTCGCTGGCGAAGGTTATTACATAAAGATGACTCAGACCCAATGGCTCACTTATCCGGCAAATACAGCAAATCTATCAAAGGTTTATAACAGTTATACAGCTCCTAAGCGATTAATCCCCGGTATTAATACAGGGAATAATATGAGCTTGGGGATTCCTGTTTCGGCATGGGATATTTTACCCGATATTGGTGATGAAAT
>JAYENH010000530.1:0-2623 GCA_034721995.1 Bacteroidota bacterium | reverse complement strand
CTTGCAAAAGGCAAACTTGAAAATATCCTGACGGCCAACAGCCTCACTGCCCGATACCTGAACAAACAGAAAAATATCCGGTATTCATCTGCAAAATATCTTGATAAAAATGGTATTAAAATAGAATGTGCGTTTGCCAATAACCTGAAAAACATAACGCTTAATATTCCGGTTAATGGGCTAATTGTGGTTTCGGGTGTATCGGGAAGCGGAAAAACGAGTTTGGTGTTTGATGTTTTACACGAATCGGCAAAAGCAAAAAAGCCTATTAATTGCCAGGTTATTTCGGGTCTCGGACAATTTAACAACATCATTGCTTTCGACAGCTCGGCCATTGGGCAATCATCAATTAGCAACGTGCTAACTTACACTGGTCTGTTTACGGCTATTCGCGATATTTTTGCCAATACATCCGCAGCAAAAAAGCAAAATCTCGGCAAAAAGCATTTCTCTTTTAACCAAAAAGGAGGGCGTTGCGAAACCTGCCAGGGACAAGGCCGGATTAAAATTTCGATGGATTTTCTTTCTGATGTTTATGTTGAATGTGAAGATTGTAAAGGCAAACGGTTTTCTCATGAGGTGCTGGCCTGTAAATACGATGGCAAAACAATTTTTGACATTCTCGAAATGACAATTGAAGAAGGACTGGAGTTTTTTAATGCAAGCCAGAAACTTCACAAATCACTTTCGACGCTTTGCGAAACGGGGCTGTCGTACATTAAAATGGGGCAATCGCTCAACACTTTTTCCGGTGGCGAAGTGCAACGTTTAAAATTGGCCAATATCCTAATATCTTCAAAAGCAGGCCGAAACCTTTTCCTAATGGACGAACCAACCACCGGCCTGCACTTCCATGATGTGAACCAATTGTTGAAAATCATCGAGCGTTTAATCAGCGAAGGCCACAGTGTTATTATGGTAGAACATCACCCCGACATAATAAGAAATGCCGATTGGCTTATCGAGCTTGGCCCCGAAGGAGGTGATGGCGGAGGTAGGGTTTTAAGGGGTTGAATTGCTGAACGAAGCGAAGTCCCAATAGCGAAGCGTATCGGGATTAAATTGTTGGATTGTTGGATTGTTAGTAGTCAGACTGTTAATTGTTGATTGGTCTACACATACTACAAACTGTAAACTACTGACTGAGGACTGAAGACTGGAGACTGGAGACTGGAGACTGAGGACTAAAAACTAAAAATTGCTATTATGACAGAAAAAGAAGTAACAACATTTTATCTTGAAATGACCGGTACGGAAAAGTTCAAACCAAAAGCCGGTTTTGAAAAGGCCATGCACATTCAGGAAATTGAAAACGATGCATTTATTAATTTCATGCTTTTTGCCGGTGTAGGATTGCCCTGGAAATGGTACAGCCGTTTGGCATGGACCCCTGATGACTGGAAAAAATATTTCAACAAAAATGTATGCAAGACTTTTCTTGGGTTCAGAAATAAACAATTGATTGGCTATTTCGAGCTTGAAATTCAGGAAAACAAAAATGTGGAAATCAAATTCTTCGGGCTTCTTCCTCAGTTTATCGGTTCGGGAATTGGTGGATATTTCCTTTCTCATGCCATAAACTCAGCCTGGCAGCTTGGGGCAAAAAGGATTTGGCTGCACACTTGTTCAAGCGATAACGAAAACGCAACAGCAAATTACATAAGCCGTGGCTTCGAGATATTTAAAGAAGAAAAGGAGATAGAAGAAATTCCCGACAAGCAAGAATTACTGGATCGGATTAATGCTTTTTTTTCCGATTATATTGGGTAGTTACCAGTCATTGTAAATGCCGCCGCATATTTAGCACATTTGGTTTTTGCCAATACTTAAGCCAAACGCAGAAAAAACAAAAAGAGCTAAATTTTGCCAAACGCACAAAAAGAAATACTTTTGTTAAAAACTAAAATTAATGCTTGAAATTAAAAACATATACAAATCTTTTGGAGAACAAAAAGTTCTTCAGGGTTTGAATATGTCTATTGAGCAAGGGAAAATCTATACAATGGTTGGTGGAAACGGAACAGGTAAAACCACACTTTTTAACTTAATTACCGGATTTTTAAAACCAGACAAAGGTGAAATTTGGCTTAATAATAAGCGACTTGACAAACACTCACCTGTTGCAATTAACTCAAAAGGAATTACTCGTACATTTCAGGATTTAAGAATTATCAATCAATTAACTGTAAAAGAAGCATATTTGAATTAGCAATTGCGATGAATTACTAAATATTAATAATATGAATTATCAACTTAATATTGCATATCCTGAAAAATTGCCTGATGCACTACAACTAACACACGAGCAATTTAAAGAGAATGCAAAAATGGCTATGGCAGCAAAGCTCTTTGAAATGGGAAAACTGTCATCGGGAATGGCAGCTCAACTCGCAGGGGTTGACAGAGTGTTTTTCCTGTTAAATTTGCACAAATACGGTGCTAATATGATAGATATGGATAATGACGAACTTGAATCGGATTTAAAAAATGCCTGATGGCTGATTTTTGATTTCAGATTTAACGTACTGGGTTAATGCTACTTCATTATTCGTAATTTAAAATTCGATGTTTAAAATCTTGAAAAAGAAACCTTAGGTAAATGGCATTACTCACAGACCCGTAC
>JAYENH010000529.1:0-2625 GCA_034721995.1 Bacteroidota bacterium | reverse complement strand
CCCCGGCCACCGTTTTGGCAACAGCAAGGTCTATATCAGCAGAATTACTTACAATAACTCCGGCATTTCCACCCAGTTCAAGTACAATTTTTTTCATACCTGCATCTCTTTTAATTTTTCTACCAACCGGTGGCGAGCCGGTAAATGAAATCATAGAGAAACGATGATCGGTAATTAATTGATTACCGGCAGTCCTGTCCATAGGTAAAATAGAAACAGCTCCTTTGGGAAGTTTTGTTTTATCAATGATTTTTGCAAGTTCCAGAACTGATAATGGTGTTGAACGCGATGGTTTCAGGATTATGGGATTTCCTGCCGCAATAGCAGGGGCAATTTTATGCACGGCCAGGTTCAAAGGGAAATTAAAAGGTGCTATCCCGGCTATAATTCCTATCGGGAAATATTTTATGTAAGCTTCTTTTCCTTCACCTGCCGGTGTCCAGTCAATCGACAGTGTTTCGCCCGGCAATCGTTTCGATTCTTCGGCAGCTACGAGAAAAGTCTGGCTTGCACGCATAATTTCTCCAAGTGCATACTTTAATGGTTTAGCCGACTCTTCAGACAAAATCAAGGCAAGCCGATCTTTATTTTTCTTAATTTCTGAAGATATTTCCATTAATATCTCATATTTAAGAAACGAAGGCAAATTTGCCATTTGCTTTTTTACTGATTCGGCTTTTTCTATTGATTTTTCAAGTTCTGCTTTTCCTGCAAGGTATGTATTTGCAACTAACTTACCGGTATACGGATTGCTAACTTTTATCACTTCATCGGTTTTGCAAAATACACCACCAACATAAATTTTATATTCCATCATTAAACTTATTTTGAGTGTAGCACAAAATTAGTGATTTATTGGATGATATTATGTAAACCGGATAAGAATAACGACTTGCTTATTCATATATTTGTTGGGCGAACCAATCAACAATTGATTTTGCAAGTTAGCTACAGTAGTTCTCTTTTATGCACAACAAATGAATTATCTCTTAATTTTTTAGGCTTACTTCCTTTTAATTGAATTTTTACTTCAGAATCGTGAATTTCAGAATGGTAAATATTATTATCAATAGGTAGATACTTTACAACCGCATTATTATCTACTACCTTTTCCTTTTTAATTTTGCAAACAGCAAAAAAATCTTTACTCTCTATCAATTTCTTTATACAATCCGATTCATTTCTATTGTAATCCCTGTCAACTGACACACCCTTAGAATCTTTATATATAGCAGAACTTGGTTTATTATTTTCATAATCCCAAAACTTCTCAATGATACCACGATACAAATATTCTTTATTATCAATATCCGGGAGTTCTTCTTTACACATAAAAGTCAGCAATATTTTTGTCTAAATCAACAACTGAAATTTCCTTTTCTATCTCAACACCATTTTTGACTTTATATAAAAAAATTTCATTATCAGATATTTCAATTTCATACAAATTATTGTCATCAAAATATTTTTCTATCTGAATACTACCCCTTCCTGTTGGAAATATCTGTGGTTGATATTCCATTTTAGAAATAATTTTTTCTGCAATATCAATAAGCCCAGTTTTTATTTCATCTCCCTCATACCCATTCCAATTCTTTTGAAGAGTTTTAAATGATTCTAATTTTTGTTTATTAAGAAGTAATTTATCTAATGAAAATCTTTTAGAATCATTAAATCGCGTAGATGATGAAAACGAAAAATCTGCAAAGCTTCCAATTGTTGAAATTTCAACATCTTTCACATAAATACGTTGCGATTCAGAAGACGTGCTTGATGAAAGTAACCCCACACCTGTTAAAAAAGTAGTTCTAAGTATATTATTTACTTCCATTTCTATTTTTTATTACTTGATAATTTTTCTAATTTTTCAATGTGCTGCCCTAACCACTTATGAATTTCTTTTGCTGTTTGATAATTCATTACTATACCATTTTCCACAACCCTTACAAAACTATTTTGCAAATCTTTTGGCTCAGCACTTATTTCTTTTGCAGAATTCATTGTCCCATCTGAAAGTTCATAAGTTTGTGAAACTGGTAATGCTGCTCTTTCTAAATAAAAATTCACAACTATTTCTCCTAATGGATTAATACCACCTTGAGCACCATTCACATATTTAGGGTTGTAATTCTTATCGAAAATATATTTACATTTCAATTTCTCCATTTTATTATATTTTAATTATTTAAACAAATATAAATCAATTATTTTTAGATTGTATGTTTTTTTGTTTTTTTAACTTTAACTAACACTTATAGCACAATGATGAAGCTTCATCACTCCCCTATTGTAGCCAACTCCTTATAAACCTCTATTTCACTTGCACCATTACAACAAGGGCCAATTATCCCCGGACATTGCCCAACAAAAACCTTATCTTCTTCAGATCATTCAACAATTTTAAGATATTTTGCACTTTCATTCATCGTCGTGACTTTTCTATTTTTATTTTTACTTCTTTTTCGCCCAGGTTTAAACGGATAGCCAAAAAATCAATAAAAAAAAGCCTGTGTCGCAATTGACACAGGCTTTTGATTATGTTGTGCAGACTAAGCTGCTTTTTTGTTTATCGGTTTATGTTCATTGCTTTGGTTGCAACAAAATCATCAGCAATTAACTTATAGA
>JAYENH010000528.1:0-2626 GCA_034721995.1 Bacteroidota bacterium | reverse complement strand
AAACCACAACAGGTCCCTGCATAATTGGCGGTAATATTATCTGGATAGGTGGTGGCACCAAGAACACAAACACATACAAAAACAGAATGAACCCAAGTGTTGAGGATATTTCTGTATTATTGTTCGATATGAACGACAACCTCTTGAATTTTAATCATTCTGATATTGATGGAAATTTTGAATTCAATAATTTGCAGTATGGAACCTATAAGCTTATTGTTGAATTATCGGGATATATTACCTACCCTGCAATTATTACTGTTGATGCAAACAACGAAATTGTTGACGACATTGTATTCGATATTGACAATGGAACGGTTTATTACGATGTTGAAGAAATTTCAGCTATTGGTGATGGTGCAAAATTATATCCAAACCCGGCACATAACGATCTCAATATCGAGTTTATGCTGAACAAATTATCAGATGTTAAAATATCGGTATTGAATGCACTGGGACAAGAAATAATCTCGGTTAACCAGGAACTTTCAAGCGGTCAGCAGAAAATTAATTTAGATGTTTCCAAACTCGAAAGCGGAATTTATTTTATCAATATCGAGGCCAATGGATTAGACAAGAAGGTTTTAAAGTTCGTTAAATAGGATTATCATAGTTTAGATTAGTATTGTTAGGCCATCCTGAAAAGGGTGGCCTTTTTTGTTTTGTTATGAATAATTTTCAACCAACCATTCGATATAATGCGGAATGCGTGTAGCAAGGTAATATGGCAGATTAAGCAACACATAATCTTTCCCGCCGGGAGTCCTGACTTTTTCAACCGAAAGTTTATTTGAAAGTATGCGTATGGCAAAATTATGTTTTGTCCGCTCCACAAACTGATGTAATGAACGCAGTCTACCTTGTGGGCCGGATTTTACTTCGATAGGGATAAGATATTGATTGTAACGGTAAACAAGGTCTACTTCCGAATTATTGTTGCTTTTTTCCCTAACCCAAAAGTGCAATTTACTACCTACTGAATTGTTTTGGGCTTGTACCTGCTGATATACTATATGTTGAATAATCCTTCCCCGATAAAAATCGTTCATGTCGGTCAATCCGATCAGTTGTGATTGAATTCCCATTGCATAATTTAAAAGTCCGGTATCTAAAAATTGCAAGCGTGGTTTTCTTTTAAAATCAACTTCTTGCGGAGGTTCCTGATTTATTGCGGGGTAAACAAGTTGTATTAATCTTGATTTATCGAGCGATCTTAATGCTTCGCCAACCTCTCGGCTTTTATAATTTGAATTTCCAAAACCGGAAAATGTAATACGGTCTTTTTCGTGTGCCGCCGTTTCGATTACATGCCGCAATACTTTTTTTTCAGTATTATTTTTGCCATACTTCTCTATGTCATCTTTGTAAGTATCCCATATTTCTTCGTAAACTTCTTTTGTTTTGCTGAAAGAATTTGTTTCGATATATGTTTTTACTACTTCGGGCATTCCTCCGATAATTACATATTCATGAAATAGTTTCAAAATAATACTATGTGCGTATTCCTTTATTGGTAAATCATCAAATAACTTTATGATTTGATCATTCCCTTTGGCCAACAGAAATTCTTCAAAATCGAAAGGGTGCAATACAATCTGCTGGATTCTCCCTACCGGAAAAGAACGAACATCCTTAATAACATGTTCTAACAGCGAACCTGCACAAATAATATGTAAATCAGGATAGTCCTCGTAAAAGAAACGCAGCATCTGTATTGCTTTGGGCGATTCCTGAATTTCATCAATAAATAGTAACAATGAATTATTACTGATTGAAAAGTTCTCTCTTAAAAGTATTGCTTCAATTACTTCTTTTACATTCTCAAGCTCAAATAACTGTGCGTCTTCCTTTCGTTCAAGGTTTAATTCGATATAATATTCGTATTCTTTTGAAAATTCACGTATCAAGGTTGATTTCCCTACTTGCCGCGCACCACGAATCACGAGCGGTTTTCTACGAATGGAGTCCTTCCATTCTTGCAATTTCCTGTATGCATTTCTATTGTATATCATTCTTTTGTATCAAATACAGGGCAAATATACCAAATATTTGTATCAGATACAAGGTTAATATGCCAATATTTTGTATCAGATACAAGGCATGTTTGCCGGATGATAACGAGAATCGCAAGTCAAATACGGTGCTTAATTGTTGTAGCTCGTTTCTATTTTATTCTAAAAGTAGGTCTTTACTGCAAATTCAAATTGATTTACAAATATCTCTTTGAAATTTGAAATATTGTTCTGTTCATAAAATAATAGCATTGCTTTTTTATAGTCAATCGAATCAACTGTTCTAAAAGATAATGGACAATGATTGTAATTCATTAATATCGCATTACTTACAATTCGTGCCGTTCTCTTGTTTCCGTCCATAAATGGCTGTATATAAGAAATCAATACTAATGCTAATAAAGCTTTCTCAAAGATACTTTCCTTACCATTTATAACATCACAAGTATTCCTTAATGCTTCTTTTATTTGAAATTCATTATCTAATGGCTTATAATTTGTTCCCAAAATACCAACTCGTCTTTTTCTCAGATTTCGTTCAACATCCAATTCTTTTGTCAAAATGCTATGAATATCTTCAATTTCAAAAATTGAAGATATTCATAGCATTTTGA
>JAYENH010000527.1:0-2631 GCA_034721995.1 Bacteroidota bacterium | reverse complement strand
GACATATATGGAAGCAGACGATCCAACTGTTGCTAATATCTTTTCAGAAATTGAAAATGATTTACAAATAGTTAAAAACGGGGCCGGCCAGGTTTATATGCCGCAACATAGTGTCGATTTAATTGGAAGCATTGCAATTGGCGAAGCATATCATCTAAAAATGATTGCTTCCGATTCAGTTGCCCTTATTATTGTTGGCGATACTGTCGATGCCGCAAATACAATATTAAATCTTCCGGCCACATGGAGCTACTTAGGATATTTGCACGATACCCCGCAAGATGTTACTGATATGATGAGCGACATCTCAAGTGATATTTATATCCTTAAAGACGGTGCCGGTCAGGCATATATCCCACAGTGGAGTGTAAATAATATTGGCAACATGCAACCGGGTATGGGCTATCAGATAAAATTGACATCAGCCCATACTTTTACATATCCTGCCGAAAACAATTCAAAATCGTTAGTCCCTGTTTATCTTGCGGATAATACGGAATACAATGCGTGGCATACAATTACCGGAAACAATATGACCCTGATTATTCCAAATTACGCATGGGCAGATAAACCAATGCAGGGCGACAAAGTTAAAGTGTATGATGAAAATGGCGTACTTGTGGGTTCGGGATTATATCGGGATAATAATATGGCCATTACAATTTGGGGCGATGATATACATTCGGAAGGGACAAGTGGTATGATCAGTAAAGAGAAATTCACAATTGTCCTATTGCGCACGGGCGAAGCTGATGATTTCGAAAACCAGACCGGTTTCTTTGCCGAAGAGGAAATGCTTGAAGTTGAAAACTGGATTGCAGGAGATGATTATTTTGAAACAAATAAAGTTTCTATTGCCGGAAAAATTAAGAATACATCATTCATAAATAATCAAACATCGATAATCCTCTATCAGAATGTCCCAAACCCTTTCAGCATCAAAACAAATATTTGTTTCTATCTGCCCGAAGATGCAAATGTTCAGATTTCTTTATACAATATTGTTGGTGAGCTTCAGGAACAATTGGTATCGAAAGAGTTTAATAAAGGAAAACACACAATCGAATTTCTTTCAAAAAATTATGCTTCGGGGACGTATTTGTACAAGTTTACGGCAGGTAATTTCACTGCTACAAAACAACTTAATATAATGAAGTAAGTGTCTGAACCATGATTTTATATGATTAACATGAAATACATGATTTTTTATAAAATGAAACACCGAACTCTGAATCCCGATACGCTTTGCTATCGGGACTTCACTTCGTTCAACTTTGAACATGATTAATCAATAGACAACAATCAATAATCATTTGTTATGAAACTCTGTTCATTATCAAAAATAATATTTGTCCCGATGCTATTGTTTATTTGCAGCGGAAGCCTGATGGCACAGCCCTGGTCGTTTACAATTACAAATTCGAACCACACAATAATATTATTGAACGATCCGGGCAACTACACCATTAATGGCCAGGCTATTGAAACTGGCGATTATATCGGGGCCTTTCATGTTGATTCGACAGGGGCACTGGCTTGTGCCGGATATTTTAGCTGGTACGATTTTTCGCCAATCAATGAGTCGATGGCAGTTTATGGGGCTTACGGAATTGATAATGGTTTTGTGCCGGGCGAAGAATTTATCTGGAAAATCTGGCAAGCATCCACAAACACGGTTTTTATTGCAGAGGCTACTTATAACACGGCTTTGCCCGACAGTGGCTTTTTCAACGAGAACGGGCTGAGTTTATTATCATCGCTTGAGGCCAGTTCGCAAATATCAACAGCACCCTGGTCTTACACAATAACCAATTCAAATCATTTGATAATACTGTTGAACGATGCCAATAATTATTTAATCGACAACCAGCCCATCCAGCCGGGCGATTTCATTGGGGCATTTTACGAAGATTCGCTGGGGGTTTTGGCATGTGCCGGATATTTCGAGTGGTTTTATTTTGCACCAAACAACGAGTCGATGTCGGCTTTTGGCGCATTCGAAATTGATAATGGTTTTCAGCCCGGCGAAGAATTCTCCTGGAAATTCTGGAGAGCTTCCGACAGCACAGAAATGGATGCAGTTGCATACTACAATCAAAGCCTGCCCGATCAGGAATATTTTAACCCGAATGGCTTTAGCCTGTTGGACAGCCTGATAACAGAAAGTGTTTGCGATACACCCTTGATTTCAGGCCATCCGGTTAGCCAAACAAAATGCGAAGACGAAAGTCTTTCGTTTTATGTTACTGCTTCCGGTTCGTCTCCTTTAACATATACCTGGTTGAAAGATGGAACGAATACCGGAGCTACAGGAAACCTTTTTACAATAAATAATGTAACAACTGATACGGCAGGAAATTACACCTGTATTGTTTCAAATGCCTGTGGTTCGGATACAAGCAATATTGCGATACTGACAGTTAATGAATCACCTTCTGTATCAATATCAGGCACAAATTCGATTTGTGAAGGCGATTCTTCCCTCCTCGATGCAGGCACTTTCGATTCTTACAATTGGTCATCAGGAGAAAGCACACAAACTATAAATGTTTCGCTTGCCGGTGAATATTCTGTAACTGTTTCTGATATCAATGGCTGCGAAGATTCTGACACTCTTCAACTTTCCGTAAA
>JAYENH010000526.1:0-2637 GCA_034721995.1 Bacteroidota bacterium | reverse complement strand
CCGATGTAATACTGCAACATCAGGCATTAGAATACACAACTAACTGGGTAGTGGGTTTAATTGGTGCCGATTATATATCGTTTCAAAACATAACAATTAAATCGACTAACGCACTGTATTCTAATGCCTGATGTTGCAGTATTACATCGGTATTTATTCCTGTTGCCGATTGAAATGTAATTGTGTTTGTGGCCGAAGCCCCGTAAATTTCGCCTATCGTAATTTGCTCGTTGTAGGTTCCGGTTTCGACATTAAAAACCACAGGGCCGCAAATACCCAAATTGCTTATAGCCTCAACTGCTTCGGAAAAACTTACAAAATCGCCTGTTGACCCAATACTATAATTGCCATTTAACGAGAGCTGAAATTGCAAAACAGAAAGTGTATCGTTAATATTATTTGTATCGGCAAGCCCGTTTGGTTGCGATGCGAAAATTTCAATATCATAATTTTGGTTGATGAAATTATAATTTCCTAAAAGAATGGTATCGCGAAAACCTGGCAAAATTGTGTCTGATACACTAATCGCTGTTTGTGCGATGCCATCGACCGACCAATTCAGAATATAATTATTGATAGTGTTACCGCCTGCATTTTCAACAATAGCAAAAAAATCGTTTGTGCCCGGGCAAATACTCATTTGTGGAATCCCGACAACTGCAATATCGTTGTTTGCAACGGGGTGCAGTTTTATGTCGTCGATGGCTATGTCGCCGTAAATTTCGTTGTAGTAGTTAAAGTGCGAGCGGCCACTAAAACGTATCTTTGAGTTTGAACCGTTAAAAAGCGATAAATTAATCTTAGCTGTATGCCATTGATTTCCCTGATCACCAGATTTCACCCAAACATTTGTTTCCCAATACGAGCCTTGCCAAACATCAACTGCAAGGTTTCCTATTGTTAAACCATACATGTGATATGCAAATTCTAACTCGTAGTTTACCGAATCCATATTAAGCTCAGGAGATTCGAGCCTTACTACAATGTTATCGCAATTAGTTGGTTCGAGGTACAAATATGCCCCCGACGATGTACCGGGGTTGTAATCGAAACTTGGCCCGGTAGCAATTGTTGGTGTGCTTCCTGAATTTAATCGCCATTGGGCAGCTTCATCGGTACTTTGTGTCCAGCCGTTTCCCATTGCCCCAATCGAATCATCTTCGCAACTGTGGATTGTTTGAAAAGGATACCATGTTTCAAAATCTTCATTTATTATTACTTGTGCGTTTGTTTTTACATTGGCAACATACATTAAACCGATAAATGCTATAAAACCAATCGTTAACCGGAGGGATAAATTTTTCATTTCAATAAAAGTTAATTCGTAAAATTTTATGAAACGATACGAAAATTAGGATGAAAAGTTATTGGGAATAAAAAAACCCGGCAATAAAAATTGCCGGGCCAAAAATACTACTATGAAAATAATAGTTCTCCTGAGAATTGGATATTCAATCAGGACTAACTATTTGCTTTTAATTCTTTTGCAGCCTCGATAAACTGAGGTAATATTTTATTTACATCTCCGACAATACCATAATCGGCAACTTCGAATACGGGAGCATCGGGATCTTTATTTACTGCTACAAGGATTTTCGATCCGCTAACCCCTGCAATGTGCTGGATGGCACCTGAAATGCCAAGGGCAAAATAAAGGTTCGGGGCAATAATTTTACCTGTCTGTCCAACATGCTCGTGGTGTGGCCGCCATTCTTCATCCGACACCGGGCGCGAACACGCTGTTGCTGCTCCAAGCACCCCGGCAAATTCTTCGAGAGGTCCCCAATTATCACCACTTTTCATCCCACGGCCTCCCGATACAACAACTTCGGCATCGGTCAGCAATATTTGGCCAGTAAGTTTATCAACTTTTTCTACTGTGGTTTTTGCATCGGCTAATGTGAGTGTAATATTTTCGATAACAGCCTTGTTTTCCGTTTCTTTTATCTCTGCCGAATTTCCTGTCAAGCTAATAACTTTCTTGTCGCTGTTTACTTTTACATGCACAAAAGTTTTTCCGGTAAAAGCCTTTTTCTTAACAACAAATGGATCGTACGATGCTGGTAATGCAATAGCACCGCTTACCAATCCTGCTTTTAATTTTGCCGAAATCCGGGGGGCTAATGCTTTTCCGGTAAAGTTGTCGGACAAAACAATTATCGAAGCATCTTCTTTTTCTGCAAGCTGTGCAATTGCCGATGTGTACACCTGATTATCTAATTGTCCGTTGCCATAATCGACCGAAACAATTTTCGATGCACCATAATTTCCCAATTTCTTTAATTCATCTTCGGCAACCTGACCAATAGAAAGAGCAACAACCTGAGTGTTTATTTGGGCAGCTATCTCGCTTGCATAAGATAATAATTCGAAACTAAGTTTCTTAAATTTACCTTCCCAATTTTCTGTATATACTAATACTGACATATTTTTTATCTTTTAAATTATGAAAAAATCATTAATAATCCCGATAGCTATCGGGACAATTAAATCGCTTTTGCTTCTTCGTGGAGCAGGGTAATTAATTCGCCTGCATTCTCTTCATCGATCATCTTACATGCCGATTTTGCCTGGGGCATTTCATAGTCGATATATTCGGTCAAGGCATCAACAGCAGCAGGTTCTACAACATTAAGA
>JAYENH010000525.1:0-2637 GCA_034721995.1 Bacteroidota bacterium | reverse complement strand
CACATTTTTATCGATTGGCTATATTCCATCTCCCCAGAGTTCGCTTAAAGGGGTGCAAAAATTAGGGGCAGGTTTTTATCTTACCATAAAAGATGGGCTACAGGTAGAAAAAGATATGTTCGGATATCAGGAATTTTTAAATTCAAACAATAGCTGCAAAATGTCGATTGGCGATGCAACTGCCGAATATGAGCGACTTCATAAAGAAGCAATCGAAGCAAGGATTAAAGATAAAAATTCGGTAGGATTATTAATGAGTGGCGGTTATGATTCGGCAGGAAATATTGGAACATTACGTGATGTATATTCAGGCGATATTTCGACTTTCTCAATTGGTTTTAAAGATAATCCCTGGACAGAGCTTCCTTTGGCAAAATTACTGGCCGAACGATTTGGGGCAAAACACAATGATTACGAAATTGATGGAACCGAAATACTTGATCTGCCACAAATTGTGCAATACCTCGGCGATCCCTTCCAGGAGGGGGGATTAATGGTAAACTTTAAAGTAATGGGCCTGATTGGTGATAACAAGCCCGACATAATACTTGGCGGCGATGGCAACGACCAGCATCATGGCACGGCGGGCAAAGAGCTGGCCTTACATTTCAACCTGAAGAAAAAAGGCTTGCAGCCAATTCAAAAACTGTTGTCTTCCCTTTCGGGGATGTCAATTTTTAATAAAGACAATAAATTCTTCAGGATGAAATTTCATAACGAAAAAATCCTGAACATATTAAAAAGCGATGTGTTTGGGTTCTCCCCCTCACAACAAAAAGCAATTCTCAATGCTGGAATAAATGTTTATCCCCCTCTTTATTTAAGCCGCTTGCCTAAATCACATAGTAGTTTCGACGAGTTATATTTTATCCATAATTATTTTGGCGATATAAAACAAGTTATCAATGAGGTGATACTTTTTAAAGCCTCAAAAATGGCCTCGCTATTTGAAAACTCCCTTAGCTTTCCATATATGAGCACCGATATGTACAATTTCCTGATGACCCTTCCGCGCGATTTAAAGAATAAAGGCAGTGTGGACGATATGGCTAAAGGTAGGGGAATATCAAAGTTTCTGCATAAGAATTACCTGAAACCCAAATTGCCAAAAGAAATTACCGAGCGCAAAAAGCAGGGTGGATTTGCACCATTACCAATTTTCTTTAAAAACGATGAACAAAGAAAAAAAATAGCCGATTTTATTTTATCATCCTCTATTTGTACCGATTTCTTTAAACAATCAGCAATCGAAGATTTTGTTACCGGATATAATAATGATCTTCAAAAAGGGGCATACTGGTTTTGGTACAGTCAGGTAAAAGCCACACAGTACTTTAATTTACTTGCCCTTGCTGTTTGGTGGGAAATGATGATAAATGGAAAGAAAGGCGATAATCTTTTTAATCTTAAGTAGAAAGGCGAAAGGCAAAAGTGTTAAGACAAAAAGCCCCAAAGGGGCGTAATCATTAGCATGGGGCGAAGCCCTATGAAGAAATAATGGATGTAATCATTAGCATGGGGCGAAGCCCTATGACGGCAAAAGAATAAAGGCAAAAGGCGAAAAACCTAGTATAAAAAAAAACGAGTATGGAATTCTTACAATTTATAATTCAGTTAATTGAGTATATACTCTATGTGTATCTTGGGCTAGCGGCGGTGTATATCTTTATCTTTGGCATAGCAAGCATTTTTAATCCACGAAAAAAACCGGTACTTAAACAAAAACAGCGAAAGTTTGCTGTGCTAATTCCCGGATATAAAGAAGATTCGGTAATTATTGATGTTGCAAAAGATGCCCTGAAACAGGATTACCCGGGCGATAAATACGATGTAGTAATTATTGCCGATTCGTTTCAGCAAGCAACATTGGAGGAGTTAAGGAAACTGCCCATTAAACTGGTTGAAGTAAGTTTTGAAAAGAGCACAAAATCGAAAGCCCTCAACAAAGCAATGGAAGCTATTGGTAATAATTATGATGTTGCCTTAATACTTGATGCCGATAATATGATGTTACCCGATTTTATCGAAAAAATCAACCAGGCCTTCGATAGGGGGTATATTGCCGTTCAGGGGCACAGGGCTGCCAAAAACCAAAATACTTCGCTTGCAATCCTCGATGCCATTAGCGAAGAGGTAAACAATTCTATTTTCAGAAAAGGCCATCGTGTGCTGGGATTGTCGTCGGCATTAATTGGGTCGGGCATGGCTTTCGATTATGCCTTTTTCAAAGAAATTATGTCGAACGTAAAAGCTATTGGCGGTTTCGACAAAGAGTTAGAATTAAAAATGCTCCGCGATAAAATAAAAATCGAATACGTAAACGATGCCCTTGTGCTCGACGAGAAAGTGCAAAAATCGGATGTGTTTGCAAATCAACGTCGACGCTGGCTTTCGGTACAATTTATATATTTCCAAAGATTTATCGGCTCAGGTTTGTACCATCTGTTTTTTAAGGCCAATGTCGACTTTTTCGATAAGGTAATGCAAATGATACAACCGCCACGGGTAATACTGCTTGGTATCGTTACAATTATTACCGCTGTTTATGCCCTGCTCCTATTGCCCGTTTTCGAAGCAATCCAAAATTTTATTGCACTATCTTTTGATGATTGGAAATATATTTTCGCCCTGACCTTT
>JAYENH010000524.1:0-2638 GCA_034721995.1 Bacteroidota bacterium | reverse complement strand
TTTCGACGGAAGTGTAACAAGTACAGTATCAGGCGGAGTACAGCCTTATGCTTATCTCTGGGACAATGGTTCAACTACTGCTGATCAGCAAAACCTTGTAGCTGGTGGTTATTGCCTTATTGTGAACGATGCCAATGGATGTATTGTGTCGTCATGCGAATCGTTGACCGCTCCTTATGCATTAAATCTTGTATTAAGCTCAACCAATGTGAGTTGTGCCGGAGATGCCAACGGAACAGTTAGCTCTGTTGTAAATGGTGGGACTTTAGCATACACTTATAATTGGTCGAATGGCGAAACAACTGCAGGACTTATTGAAGTTCAGGCAGGAAATTACAGTTTAACTGTTCAGGATGCAAACGCTTGTACTATTGAGGAAAGCGTTGAAGTTACCCAACCTCAGTCTCTAAACATTGTAGAAATAAGTAGCAATCCGCTTTGTGCCGGAGATCAAAACGGCTCTGTGGCTTTGAGTGTATCAGGAGGAACATCACCTTATTTATATTCATGGTCGAACGGTGCCGGTACAAACATGATCGATGGACTTGTCTCAGGCCAATATTGCGTAACAGTTACTGATTATAATAATTGCCAGGAAATGTTATATGTAACATTAAACGATCCCTTACCACTTGATTTAACGCTTTATGGAAGTAACCTTTCATGTTTCGAAAGTAACAATGGATCAATAACTGCCGACATTACCGGTGGTACCGGGACATATTCATTTAGCTGGTCGAATTCTGAAACCAGTCAGATTATCGACCAACTGGCTGCGGGGTCATACAGCCTTATTGTAAACGATGTAAATGCCTGCTCGGTTTCGGGTGAATATACCCTAACACAGCCACAGACACTATTTGTTGACTTAGGCCCCGATTTCATGATCGATGCCGGAGATACTGCAACAATTTCGGCAACACCGGGATATGCAAGTTATTTATGGAATACTGGCGAATCTACCATGAGTATTGAGGTTACCGAAGAGGATGATTATGTTGTTACGGTAACAAATTCTCAAGGCTGCACAGGAACCGATTCTATGTATCTTTCGGTGAATCCTTACATTATCCAGGAAATTCCTTTACCGGTGGCATGGAGCTTATTCTCAATAAATGTTTATCCGAATATTTTACCAATCCATCTTTTAATGGCTAATATTGCAAGCAATGTAGCTATTGTAAAAAATAGTGATGGAGCTATATGGTGGCCTTTATTTAACCTTAACCAGATTGGCGATGTAGTAGTTGGCGAGGGATATCAGGTAAATATGTGGGCAACCGACACGCTTTATGCTGAGGGGATGGCTGTTGTGCCTGAGAATCATACATTAAACTTATTGGCAGGCTGGAGCATTATTGCCTATCTGAGACAAGAACCTGCAAATCTTGTTGAAATGATGAGTCCTATTGTAAATTCTATTGCACAGGTAAAAAATTCTGACGGGCAAATTTATTGGCCATTATTTGGTTTAAATCAAATTGGCAATATGAACCCGTCCGAAGGATACCAAATTAATTTATATAGTGCTGCTCTATTAACTTATCCTGCAAATTCGGCGAATACAAGCAAAGTAATGGTGGTAAACGAAAAGCCCCGAAAATATGTACACGATATAAACACAGGAAATAATATGACCCTTGGATTACCGCAATCTGCATGGACAAATATTCCTGAAATCGGCGATGAGATTGGAGTATTTAACAAATTGGGCGAATTGGCCGGAAGTGGAGTTTATAATGGGAATAATCTTGCCATAGCTATATGGGGCGATGATTTAATTACCGAAGAACAGGAATTATTTACAAAAGGCGAAAGTTTTGAAATAAGGCTTTGGAATAAGAATGACGATTCTGAGGAAATACTTGAAATAGTTAGCTGGGCAGAAGGGATAAACGAGTATTCCGAAAATGGAATTGCCGTTGTCGAAAAAATGGCAAGTTTTATTCATAATGAAACCAGAGATATACTCTTGCCAAATTACCCGAATCCATTCAGCAACGAAACTGTTATAGAATTTGTTCTTGTAGAAAAAAGCAATGTGCAAATAGAACTGTTTAATGTTCTTGGCAAGAATGTAGCCCTGATTTGCAATACTGCCTTCTTAAAAGGCGAGCACAGGCAAACAATAAATGGACAAAATTTGCCGGCAGGAAATTACATTGTAAGGATGAAAACAAACAACAAATACCTTATGCAAAAAATAAGTATATTGCATTAATATTTGAAGTTTTAAGTTGATTGAGGCCGGATGAGAATCCGGCCTTTTTTATTTTGAAATACAAGCACAAACCTGCCTGCAACGATTTTGTAATTGGTCTAAGGTTCTTTTGTAAAGAAAAATTTAAGGTCAAATATTAAATTTTAAAATTACCTAAAATTCAGAAAAGACATCTTTGTATTACTTGGCTTCCTATTAAAAACTCATGTTACAATCTGTAAGTTCATAAGGGAGAAATTTAATTTAGCATATTATATATTAGTCGAGTCTAAAAAGTGAGATTTTCGTTCAAATCAAAGCGGAGTCCCGATAGTTATTGGAATTACTTTTGCAAATGGCTGAGTTTAAAGATGAACATAACGCAGTTATTAGCGTTTTCTCATACACACTACAAGTAGTGTATTCATTTTCTAAAAG
>JAYENH010000523.1:0-11260 GCA_034721995.1 Bacteroidota bacterium | reverse complement strand
ATTTTATACTTGATAATGAGCTTCTTGATGCATCTGCGTTTTCGGATGATTATTTGCCGCGCAACAATGTATTGTACGATGTAATGCGTGTAATAAATGGTGTTCCATTGTTCTGGGAGGCCCATTACCAAAGATTAGAAATTTCAGCGAGGCTTTCGGGTTTGCCTTTAAATTATAGTCGCGATGATATTTATGACAAAATAATGCCGCTCATTAGAAAAGCAGATATAGCAAATGGGAATATTAAATTGGTCATCACACCAAAAAGCGAAAAATCGCCACAAAAGTTTTTAGCCTGGTTTATTGGCCATCATTATCCGCAGTCTGTTGATTATAAGCTTGGGGTTAAAACAATGATCCTCAATGCTGAGAGAAAATCGCCAAACATAAAATTGATAAATCTTGACTTGCGAAATCGCTGCAACAAACTCATAAAAGAAAATAATGTTTACGAAATTCTCTTGGTCGACAATGAAAACAATATTACGGAAGGAAGCCGGTCGAATGTTTTTTTTATAAAAGATACCGAGATAATTACTCCCTTATTTACTGATGTGTTACCAGGAATTACACGTGCCGGAATACTCGAAATATGCCGTTCGATGAATTTAAAAATTACCGAGCGCAAAGTACCGGTAAGCGAAATAAAACATCTCGATGGCATTTTTATTTCAGGCACATCGCCAAAAGTGCTGCCGGTAATCAGGGTAGATGATTTTACTTTTTCTTTCGAGAGTATTCTGTTAAAAAGAATTATGGTAGCATTTGATGCAAAGATTGATGAATATATAAGCAGTCATTAGTCAGTGGTCATTAATCAATAATCAATAATCATTAATTAGTGGTCAATAATCAATCAAAGGCCAACATCGACACATAATCGACAACCTCGTCGGCAGGGTAGACTTCGCCCGAATGTCCACGTTTTAAAATTTCTACTTTGGGATGTTCTGAAACCAATTTGGAATATTCTACAAGTGCCATTATCGGGCCATATCCGCAGCACGAAACATTATGCTTTTTTACCTGATGGTATATCCCCGTGGTGTTTAACTTTAAAATTTCGTCGATCACATAATCGTCCTGCACCTTACCAAAATCAGGCGAAACAAAATGTGAGAAATCCGAAGAAGCAATCACCAAAATTTCTTTATTACTTTCCTGCCCGGCTTTATAAATTGCCTCAGCTGTTTGCTTTGCTGTATCGGGATTTTGCGTTTTTATGCAAATTGGTACAATCTTAAATTCGTAATCGAGAAAATATTTCAACAATGGAAGCATAACTTCGCCCGAATGTTCGTCTTCGTGGGCAATTTTAGAAAACTTCAGGCCCGTTTTAGCAGAAAACCCCAAATCAACATCAATATCGCCAAAAGGAGTTTCCCATGCCTCGTCATCCGAAAGTGAAATATCTTCGCCATACCCTGTGTGCGATGGGTTTACAATTACGATAGTATCAAATTTCTGTTCGCTTTTTCTAATTAGCTCAAAAAAATGGACAGCCTGATAAGCCGAAAATATATAACCGGCATGTGGCACAACGCCTCCAATAATTTTCTTTTCGATAAGGGCAGTTTTTATTTTACTTTTTTCCTGCTGAAATATTTTTTCAATGAGTTGGTTTAATTCGCTTTTTTCTGCCGGATAAAACCTGCCGGCAAAATATGCTTTCCTGATATTTTTTAACTTCACCATTTTCATATTAATCAGCTAATATAGTAATTATTATTGATAACCTGATGATTGCAGAAAATACATTTTCCTGTTTTATCCAATCCTGAAACCTCGGTGCAATACCCCGATCGATTAACAACAAGTTTTTTGCAGGCAGGGCAATGCGAGTTGCTGCCTGCAATTCCACGAAAATTTCCCAGATAAACATAGTTGAGGCGAGATTTTGCAAACTCATAATATTCAAGCATCAGCTCTGTTGAAGTTGCTGCCGTATTCATTTTATGCTGTGGAAAATATCGCGATAAATGCAAAGGGATATTTTCGCCAAGTTCATTTTTGATCCAGTTTATCATTTCTGAAAATTCAGCAAAACTATCGTTTGCCCCCGGAATAAGGAGGTTTGTTATTTCGAGGTGCTTGCCGTTTTTCGCAATAGTTTTCAATGTTTCTTTTACGGGAGCAAGTTTCGAGGATGTGTATTTTTTATAGAATTCTTCGCTAAAGGCTTTTAGGTCGATATTAAAAGCATCAATAAGAGGAAGTAAATCCTGAAGCGGTGCCGGATTGATAAAACCATTGCTGACCATTGCCGTTTGTAAACCTTCCGATTTTGCCTGTTTTGCAATTTCAATCAGAAACTCGATCCATACAATTGGCTCGTTATACGTAAAAGCAATGCCAATATTTTCGGGTTTCGACAATGCCTTCGATATAATTTGTTCAACTCCAACTTCCTTTAAATACGGAAAACCGGCAACCGAAGTTTGCGATATTTCGCTGTTCTGGCAAAAGGAGCAACGTAAATTACAACCTACCGATCCCACCGACAAAATATTGCTGCCCGGAAAAAAATGATAAAGCGGTTTTTTCTCAATAGGATCGAACGACAATGATGAAACTTGTTGGTACGTTTCGGCTATAAGTTGCCCATTGATATTGGTACGTACGCGGCATATCCCGGTTTGCCCATTGCTCAGAATGCAATTATGCGGGCAAAGTGTACATTGTACCTTTTCTGTTCCTGATTTTTTATAATAGCTTGCCTCCATATTTTATTCTTTTCTTTTATAAAATCCTATGCAAATTCAACAATAACCTTATTTTCAAGATAGGCATGTAAAATAATTTCGAATAGTATATAATCACATAAAAGCCTATAGTTACACTGTACCCAATTCTCTTTCAATTTCTTCGATAGTTGGTAAATTACACCGGATATTTTCGGGTAGCGATTTTGTGATTTCACTTTCCCAGTTTGAAACTGCTTTTCCTTCTCTCTCGTGGAGTTTACTTTCAATTTGAAAGACCAGCATATCTTTACCAAAGCCATTTTCAATTGTTTTTTGAGCATACCACAGTCTTAGTCTGTGGTCTTTAATTTTATCTAAAAGAGTAATATTGCTTCGCCATGGTATTTGTGCAACGGTGCGTTGCATTATTTCAAAATCTTGCCAGGCTTCGGCAAATTTTCGCATATATTTTAGGTTTCTGGGCGAGAATCCAGACATATCAGGAAAGCTCTCTTTTATATCGTGCGACATTCGGTCTATTACTTTTGCCCCCCATCCTTCGCTTGCTTGCCGTTCTAAAATTGATTTACCAATATTCCAATACATCAAAATCATGGACTTATTGGCAGAAATTACCGTTTTTAAACGTTCATGTTTGATTTGTTTTTTAATTTCCTCAATAAATTTTCGGTAATTCTCAGGCATAACAGATATATTTTCCGCAATAGGGAATACTACTTTCTCCTTTTCTTTACCTCTTTGCTTTCGTTTAAAACTCATAACCAAGTACTTTAAAAGCGTTAATTAATCAGAAGCAAATTTCCACATTATAAACATAATAGGCAAGGGAAACCCGTTTTTGAATAATCACTCTGTTTTTTCCATATTTTCGCGCTTATGCTTTGTATCAATAGTACATCCGGTAATCCTTACTTTAATCTGGCGGCAGAAGAATTTTTACTTCGCAAATCCGATCAGGATATTTTTATGCTTTATATCAACGAACCGTCGATTGTAGTTGGCAAGCACCAGAATGCGTTATCTGAGATCAACCTTGATTTTGTTAATCGTAACAATATTAAAGTTGCCCGGCGTTTGTCGGGAGGTGGCACGGTATTTCACGATTTTGGCAATCTTAACTTTTGCTTTATACAAACAGCTAAGGATAAAAACCTTGTGAATTTCTCGAAATATATGCGGCCAATTATTAATGTATTGAAAGATTTGGGTTTAGAAACAGTTGAAAGTAAACATAACGATATACTAATTAATGGATTGAAAATTTCGGGGAATGCCGAACATGTATTTAAAAAAAGGGTTTTGCACCACGGCACATTACTTTTCGATTCGAAATTGGATAAGCTGAGAGAAGCATTAAAAGTAAGCCAGGGTTGTTTTACCGATCGTTCGGTACAATCGCGAAGGAGTAAAGTGGCCAATATCGTTGGGTTTTTAAAACATCCTGTTTCTATCGAAAATTTCCGCATGAAGATTTTCAATCATCAACTCCAAAGTAGAAGTAGTGCACAATTATATGTTTTTTCAGAAGAAGATTTAAAAGAAATAGAACTACTTGTTGTGGAGAAATTTTCGACATGGGACTGGAATTTTGGCTACTCACCAAAATATGAGTTCAGAAATTCGACAATAATTCAGCAAAATAAATACGAAGTTTTATTAAATGTAGAGAAGGGATATATACAGCAAGCATCCTTTTTTAAAGATGGAAAAGAAGATGCAGGCTTACGGCAACTGTCTGTAGAACTGGTTAATTTAAGGCATTTTCCCAACGATATTAAGAAATGTCTTGAATTTATTAATGTTATGAATAATAAGTTTATCCTTTCAAATAGAGAAATAAAATATTTACTTCATTAAAATATTGATTGAATAAACACAAGATTTTCTTTTTGGTACACTGAAGGCATAATTCGGTACTCTTTTCAAATATTTCCTTCATCAGCAAAACTATAATAACTTTTATCACAAATGATAATGTGATCGATGATGGGGATTTCTAATATTTCGCCGGCTTTTTTCATTACCCTGGTAATTTTGTTATCGTTTTCAGATGGGAGACAAGTTCCCGACGGATGATTGTGGCAAAGTATTATTGATGAGGCAAGTTTTTCGATAGCCAGTTTCATGACAATGCGGGGATCGATAACTGTACCGGCAACACCTCCCTGACTAATCCTTTGTTTGTCGATAACTTTGTTGGCACGATTAAGCAGTAGTACCCAAAATTCTTCATGCGGCAAATCGCTAAGTATAGCTTGAAAAATCTCGGCGGCGTTTTTACTTGTAGATATCTTTTCCCTGTTGATTATATCGGTAATTTTTCTTCGTCTGCCTAATTCTAAAGCAGCGATAATGGTAATGGCCTTTGCTTCGCCAATTCCTTTTTGCTTTTTCAATTCCAACACCGAGAACTTACCAAGTTCGTGAAGGTTGTTTCCTGCTGAACCAAGTATCCTTTTGGCCAATTCCACAGCCGATTCATTGCGCGAACCCGAACCAATAAGTATGGCAATTAGCTCGGCATCGCTAAGACTGTTTATGCCTTTCGAGATAAATTTTTCGCGCGGCCTGTCTTCAACAGCCCATTGTTTTATGCTTAGTTTTTTATAATCGGCCATAATTCTGTAAAAGTAGTAATTACTTAACCAAATTCTATTTTTAATTGAGTATCAAATAATTTGAATGATTTTCGATGAAACCGGCAAATCCCGTTTTTGTTTATTGCCGCCTTATGAAATTTTGTAGGATAGCCCATGTTCTTGTCCCATCCATAAACCGGAAATTGCTTATGTGCATCTTTCATAAAATCATCGCGGTAAGTTTTTGCCAGAACAGATGCTGCCGCTATCGATGCAAATTTGGCATCGCCTTTTATTATGCACTTGTGCAAAATACCCTTATAAGGATAAAACCTGTTGCCATCAATAATCAGGTGCTCCGGTTTTATTTCAAGTTTTGATATAGCCCTGTGCATGGCAATTATCGAAGCACGAAGGATATTCATTTCATCAATTTCCTTTTCCGAACAAAAAGCAACAGCCCGCGATAGTGCTTCTTTTTCAATTACTTCTCTCAACTTATAGCGGTTTTTTTCGCTTATTTGCTTCGAGTCGTTAAGGAGAGGATGATAAAAATAAGCAGGCAAAATTACTGATGCAGCAAATACCGGCCCTGCCAGGCATCCCCTCCCCGCTTCGTCGCAACCGGCTTCGATAATGTTCTTTTTATATTGATTTATTAGTGCCAAAACTTATATTTTTGTTGCTTAAAGGAACAAAAAAAGTAATTATTAACTAATATTAAAAATTATGAAATCGAAGTTTTTGGGATTTTTCATTTCTCAGTTTACACTTTTTATTCGTGAATTTAAGAATAGCAGGTCATGTCAGCCCTGGTTCTCTTGCCAATAAGATTCGACTTTGCCCAATATGTTGCTCCTAACGGAGCTTTAAAATGTTTCGCCAATTACTTCTATAAATATCTGACTCCTACGTAGTCGTGCTTTGTTTGATGTATGATAAGTCAATAATTAACAGTTCCGTATGAACGATATATTTATAGAAACAAAAATAGCCAAGTACATAAGCTCCGTAGGTGCGAAATAATTATTGAGACTGAAAAAGTGTAAACTACTTTTTAGTATCTTATTTCTGATATTCCCCGTAAAAAAGCGGGGCAGGCTGTATATTTTTTGGCAGAAAATATATAAGGGACAAAAAATGCCACAGATTACTCACAATATTATATAATTTTATAGGTGTTCATGAAAAATGTCGACAATTTATTAATTTAATTCACTTAGCGGGAAGTTAATGCCTAAGCAGTTAGATAACATCCGGATTTAGACAATACTGTTTTTTGCAGGAGTGAAAGTTTTTTATTAAGCCGCTAATAGGTAGCTAATTTTCAGAAATTTAAACATTTGTCCGGAATTTTGTTTTCAGTAACTTAGGAATATTAGTTTTGTCAGGAATATGTTGAAACAAAGTAAAAGGGTAATAATTTCGGTCAGCAACGATCTGGTGGCCGACCAACGTGTGCATAAAGTTGCATCGAGCCTTATGTTGGCAGGTTATTCTGTTTTGGTTGTTGGCAGAAAATTACCGGGCAGCCAGGGCTTGTCGCGAAAATATAATTGCCAAAGGCTTACTTTGTTATTCAACAAAGGGCCATTGTTTTATGTTGAGTTAAACATCCGTTTATTTTTGTTACTTCTTTTTTCTTCTGCCGATATTTATCTTGCAAACGATCTCGACACTCTCGCGGCAAATTATCTTGCTTCAGTAATCAGAAGGAAACCATTGGTTTATGATAGCCATGAATTATTTACAGAAGTACCTGAACTGATCGACAGGCCAAATGTCCAGAAAATATGGAAACAAATTGAGGCTTTTATCCTGCCCCGTGTAAAATACTCATATACAGTTTGCCAATCGATTGCCGATTATTATAATCGGAAATATGGTATCGACATGAAAGTTGTAAGGAATATCCCACTTTGTAAACCTGAAATTGAGGAACGGCCCGGAAGTGTTCAAAAAAGTATTATTTTATATCAGGGATCGGTAAATATTGGGCGTGGGGTCGATTTGGTTATCAAAGCATTAAAGTTTTTACCCGATGCCGAATTTCATGTTATTGGTTCGGGCGATGTGCTTGATGAAATGAAAGAGCTTGCAAAATCTGAAATTGTTTTGGGAAGGGTAAAGTTTTTCGGAAAGATACCTTTCGAAGAATTAGAGAAACACACCCGTGAAGCTGCTCTTGGGATAAGCCTTGAAGAAAACCTCGGCTTAAATTATTATTATGCGCTCCCCAACAAATTGTTCGATTACATCCATGCCGGCGTGCCGGTTTTAGGTTCCGATTTGCCCGAAATTGCAGGAATAATAAATCGGTATAAAATCGGAAGGATATTAACAGATCGTGATCCCCGAAAAGTTGCAGAGACAATACAGGACATGTTTCAGCAAAAAGAAAAATACAAAGCCTGGAAAGAAAACCTAAAAATAGCGGCCACAGAATTGTGCTGGCAAAACGAGGAAAAAGTATTGTTATCGGTTTTTGAATCGGTTACTTAATTTGTTCTAACTCATAATTCGTGTTTCGTCTGCGTACTGTTTCTTTATGCAATAATAAAACAGCTAAATCTTATTATCCCGAAATAGAGTTTATATAATATCCACCTCAAATATCGGGTAGAAAGTCGTATATAAAACTTTTAATATTGCAAACCATGATGTTGTTTTTTATAGGGTAATTATCAGAATGTGGAGTTATAACGAAATTGTTTTCGGTTTTAAGGTCATCAATACAGGTATAAAACCCTTTTGCAATTTTAGGGGCCGACGAAAATTTTATTTCGATACAGGAAACAGGAACTAAGCCTTTTGTAAGTACCAAATCTGTTTCAGCCCCATTGTGGGTCCTGTAAAAGAATAAATCAAGCTCGTTGCTTTTAATATCATATATCTGGTTCATTACATAAGCCTCCCACGATGCTCCAAGTAAAGGGGAGCCAAGCAACTGGTCGTATGAACTTATTCGTAACAGGCTATGCAATATTCCAGTATCCCTTAAATATATTTTTGGGGTTTTTACAAGGCGTTTTTTTTGGTTGATGTAGTAAGGGGGAATTGTTTTTATTAGATAAGCCTGCTCGAAATAACTTAAATATTTGAATACTGTATGATAATTTAAGTTTAACGATTTTGCAAGTGATGAACCATTCAGAATATTTCCGTTTTGCCAGGCCGTCATTTCCCATAAACGTCGGATTGTAAGTGGATCGGCCTTTAAACCAAACAAAGGCAAATCGCGCTGAATGTATGTGGCAATCAGGTTTTCGAGCCAAAGATCACTAAATTCCTTGTCGTCCTGTAAAAGTGCCTCGGGGTAGCCACCCGTAAAATGATGCGTTTCGAGTGAGTATTTTTCTGAAATTTCAAGTAAATTAAAAGGGCTTAGTTCAAGATACGCTATTCTTCCTGCCAGGGATTCTGAAGATTGTTTCAATAGAGAGGGGCTTGCTGATCCAAGAATAATAAACCTTACAGGTACTCGATTCTCATCGACTAATGAGCGAAGTAGTGGGAACAAATCGGGTTTAAATTGTATTTCGTCAATTACCACACACTTGTTAATGTATTGTTGTAAATATAATTCCGGTTCGTTTAGTTTTGCTTTGTCTGAATGTTTTTCCAAATCTAAATATATAGAGTCTTTGTCTAAATGCTTAATAAACTCTTTGACCAGGGTGGTTTTGCCACATTGTCTGGGGCCGGTTATGCCTATTACCGGAAATAATTTTGCTAAAGTTTTAAGTTTAGCCATTGCCGTCCTGTATATTATATTTTCCATGATAATTAGAACTACGATTACTATATTTCATGGCAAAGGTATATTATAATTTTGATATTCCAGCTACCGGCTTGCATTTTACAATCTATCGGTTGCGAGTGTCATGTCATTTTGAATTTTGACTTGACATTAGTTTTCTGGCTAAATCTTATCCGATAGCTATCGGATTTGAGGTGCTGGCATTTTATTTTTGAGGAGTGAAGCTCCGATATGTAATAGCATAGGGTAGACCTCGCCGACGGCGAGGGAAACCCTATGAATTGTAAAAATGCGTGATAAAGACCTGAAAGGTCGACATGTTTGATAAATTTTATGGTATGTGGTTTCCTTGACATGTCGGGCTTTCAGCCCTTTTGCAATATGCTCTGTCAGTCATAGGGTAACTCTCGCTGGCGAGAGTTACCCTATGCTTTTACAGATCATCCTTTCAGGATTTTTGTCACTATGTTGAAATAATAAATAATTTGTTGCCAGCACCAAAAAATAAGATTTCGCCGTTTTCCAGGCTTTATGATTTCTTTTTTTGTATTTTTCTACATTTGCACTTTTAAATCAGAATAAATGACAATTGTAATTATAATAATAACAGTAGGTATTTCTATCCTCGCTTTCAACAGGCCTGATGTAATGGCCAAACTTCAATTTAATCCTTACCAAACAATTAATCAAAAGCAATGGTACAGATTGATAAGCCACGGTTTTGTCCATGCCGGTTGGCTGCACCTGATTATTAATATGTTTGTATTTCTGTCGTTTGGCACGGCAATCGAAAATACTTTTACAGAGCTTCATAATAAAAATTGGATGGATTACCCCATGTTGAACTTTGCGCTATTGTATTTTGGGGGCATTGTAATTTCTTCTCTTTTAACCTTAAAGAAACATAAAGACAATTATTATTATAATTCTGTTGGTGCTTCGGGAGCTGTGTCGGCTGTTGTTTTTACAGGTATTTTTTTCGATCCCTGGCGCAAAATATATTTCTATGGAATTATTGGTTTGCCGGGAATCGTTTTAGGCTTGCTCTATCTTGCCTATTCGTATTATATGGGCAAAAAAGGAGGAGGCTACATTAACCACGATGCACATATTCTTGGTGCTGTGTATGGTTTATTGTTTCCGATTTTTATTGATGTTGAATTAATTCAAATATTCTTTTCACAATTAATCGGGTAATTATGGAGAAAGCTGTTTTTTTCGATCGCGATGGTGTTATCAATAACGATACAGGACATTACTATATTTACCGGCTTGCCGATTTTATACTGAACAAGGGAGTGATCGATGCCCTGAAACTGTTGCAGGAAAATGGGTTTAGGCTTTTTGTTATTTCGAATCAGGGTGGTATTTCCAAAGGTATTTATGGCAAAGATGATGTTGAAAAAGTACACCGGCACATGCTGAATGAATTTTCAAAACATAAAATCAATATTGATGAGATATATTATTGTCCACATCATTCTGATTTCGAGAACTGTTTTTGCAGAAAACCGGGTTCCCTGATGATCGAAAAAGCCCTTGCCAGATTTAATGTCGATCCGGCCAAATCATTTCTTATTGGCGACAGTACGCGTGATATTAAAGCAGGAGAACGTGCCGGCCTTACTTGCATTTTAATCAACAAGAACGAAAGTGTTTTAAATCTATGTAAGCAAATTGCCGAAAATGGAAAGTAAAAGATACATAAATTTGAATGGTACTTTTTACCAAAAGGACGCGCCTGTTTTAGGTTCATCAAATCGTGCATTTTTGTATGGCGATGCCTTGTTCGAAAGTATGCACGCCAATGGCACTACTGTTCAGTTTTTCGATCTTCACTATAAGCGATTGATCGACAGTTCTAAAATATTACACTTTGAGCTACCGGAGTATTTTTCATTTGATTTTATGAAAAACGAGATACGAAGGCTGATTCAAAAAAACCGGAGTTTTAAAGGATCACGAATAAGGTTGAGCCTGTTCCGCGATTCGGGAGGACTTTTCACTCCTTCAACAAATAGATGCTCATATTTAATTGAGCAATCGGAACTTCCTTTTTCCAATTATCGCTTAAATACGAAAGGTCTTGTTATTGATATATTCGACAGGATAAGAAAACCTTTCAATATTTTATCGGGCATGAAATCGGCAAATTCGCTATTGTTTGTCCTGGCCGGGATTTACAAAAAAGAAAATAATTTTGATGATTGCCTTTT
>JAYENH010000522.1:0-2641 GCA_034721995.1 Bacteroidota bacterium | reverse complement strand
CACTCCATCACTCCAATACTCCATTATTCTATTTTATTCTGCATCTTCAAACTCTTCCGAATCGACATAAGGTTCGGCACGGTGTCCAAATAATGAAATAATTTTTCCTGATAACAAACCTGTAACAATAGCCATTACAATTGTAATTACTATGCCAAACAACTGGCTTCCTGCATTCAATCCATCTACTATGGGTATTGCTGCCAAACCACCAAAAAGTCCGGGTAAACCATGAAGGTTCGAAACACCACAAGTATCAATTATCTTATGAAAATTTTGTTGCTTATTTTGTAAAAGTGTGTACCCTATTGTAGAAATAGCTCCGGCTAATATACCAATAATTATTGCACTTGTCGGGCTTGCGTGGTCGCAGGTGGCACCAATGGCAACACCACCGGCTAATGCAGCATTGGCAACGTCGGCAAATGCTTTTATCGAAGAACTTAACAAGAGTACAAGCATTATTTAAAAACTGAAAATAATTTTCGAATGCTTCATTTTTGTAATTTTAATAAATATAATAAATGTCAAATATCTTTAAAAAATCATTATCGAACATAATAAAAAGTCAGGATTATTGCAGAGGATTTATGTTATGCAACATGCTTTCGGGAATAGAATTATTTTCGTTTTATATATTTCTATTTTAAAGGATATTCAGATTATTTCATATTTTCTTTTTCTCTTTCTGAAATTGTTTTTCGGTTATTATTCGCCTATACTCCTCTTCCGTATTAGTATTCACTAAAATATTGGCATCATTAACTTTGATAGATTTACCACGATACTTCGATAGAAACTCTTTCAGGTTGCTCTTTTTATTTTGTTCTGATAATATTATCCGAACAAGTTTGCATGAAAGAAGTACCGGATGCCCGCCTTTATTTTGAAATACAGGTTTCACAAAATCATATCCCGGTAAATCTGAAACGAGTTTTTCAAGATCATCGGTGTTCACAAAAGGATTATCTACATTATGAATAAAAACAGGATGGTTATTTTTTAAAGATTTCAATCCACATTGAATGGAATAAAACCGCTCCCAATCAGGCTGTGGGTTAAGGACTATTGTTGCATTATTTGGAATAGGGATAGGGTTTTTAAATAGATGTTCTAATCCTTTTTGGTTTAACACTACAATAATTTCTTTGCAGCCAAAGTCATAATACCGTTCGGCAATATGTTGAAGAAAACTTTTTCCTTTTGACATTTTTAATGCAAATTTCGCCTTTCCCATACGGCTCGAATTCCCTGCTGCCAAAATAATTACTGATGATTCTTGTTTTGTCATACATCACGAATATTTTCGTTTTTTATGTAGCTTATTGTAACAACAAAATAAGCATATTTAAAATAACGAACCACATAAATAAGTCCGCCTTCCGTCTCACATCTTCGGACTTCCGTCTTCTATCAAGTATCATCAATCTTTCCGGTTGACCACCAATGAACAGGATATGAAACCATATTACCCATCTTGTAAATAACCTGCATACGTTTTCGTCCATTTGAATACCATTCAATCCAAAGCCCGTGTTTTAAGCCGTCAATCGAATGACCTTCTTCTTTTTTATTGCCGTTTTTATGCCAACTAACCCAATAGCCCTCCAACAAACCCGAAACAAAATAAGCCTGCTCTTTCATCTGGCCGTTTTTGTACCATTTGTACCAATAATCGTCGGCAATACCATCAATATAATATTCCAGTATATCTGGCTTTCCACTGCGGAAATAATATTGCCATTTGCCATGTTGCAGGCCATTTTTATAATTGCCAATCAGCTTAATCTGACCATTATAATAATACTCAATAAATAATCCGTGCAGGGTATCGTTTCGGAAAGTTGCCTCCATCTCCTTTTGCCCGTAATATCTCCAAAAGGTGTGAACTCCCTGGCGCATATCGTTTTCGACCCAAACCTCCGATTTCTTTTTAATGCCAAACAAGTAATAATCGGTGTACAAAAACCCTTGCGAAAAAAGCTGTGGCAAAGCAAAGTACAATATCAAACCTAAAAACAAAAAAGACCTTTTAAAAACCTGCCCGGATTTGAACAATATGAATATTGGTATGTGCAAAATATTTTTCATCAGAAATAACAAATGTAAACTATACGACGAAACCGGCAAGATTATTTCATGATTTATTATTGATAATTTACTATTGACGAATGTTGAGTCCCAAATTATCACGAATAAAAAAGACTATGTGTACTTATGTGATTATTTTACACCACACAAAACCACTGACTGTGTATTCCTAAGCCTGATCCCCCTCTACTTCACATAAACCAATATCTCAGCAGCATTTGCAGTGGGTACTTCTTTCGATATCCTGATATACCTGCTGTTTACATCAACAATGTGGGCTTGCCATGATTTATAACTCTGACACGGGTCGGTAAAAATCGGTGTCCAGTTTCCCGGTTCGCCTATCGAAATGGTTAAATTGCCCGAACTGCTTTTATCGAAAAGATAAATTGATGCAAGATCGTAATTCTGCCCCAGATCTATGTAGCAATTATACGGGTATGCAGAAGTGTTATATGGTGTCGACCATGTAGTTTCAGGTTCTCCTCCCATTCCCATAAATGGATCGCCTGCAAGGCTTTGCTCATCGACATAAGCATTTACCCCCCCG
>JAYENH010000521.1:0-2643 GCA_034721995.1 Bacteroidota bacterium | reverse complement strand
CCTCGTTAAATTTGCTATCCGTAATAATATTATTGAGGTATAAACCAGTTGCTACTTTCTGTGTTTGAGCTACATGAAAATTGTCAACCTGCATGATTAAAAAACATATCCTTTACTTCTATGAAAACCGTTGTAATATCCCAATTCGTTTATAAACTATCGATATTTACCTGAGAGCAGTAAGTTTCAATAACTCCTTAAAATCATGAGATGTATTTACATTGAAAAAAAGCGATGGATTATTAAAATCCAAATCTGCTGATAGTTTAACCGGATGAAAATTGTTGATTATTAAAAAGTCGATGAGTTTATAATTTCCCCCAAGAATAAATTTTTTCAATGCAGGCCCAATTGACTTTGGATATATGGCACATAATGGCTCAACAAAACCCGATTCCTGTACAATTGCACTTATCTTTCCAGGTACTGCATTTTTTTTCAGGTACTGCAATAATTCAATAGATAATAATGGTGTGTCAGTAGCTACTATTAAATAATACTCGCAAGCAGATTTTTTTAGGCAGGAATAAATACCGGATATTGGCCCATACGAATTAATTTCATCATGAATAATTTTATAGCCCAGGTTTTTATGTAGTTTACTATTGGAGCTAATTATAATTTCATCACATATTTCTGAAAGGCTACGTGTTAAAATCTCAATAAAACTTAATCCATTGATCCTTAGCAAAGATTTATCATTACCCATACGCTTGCTTTGTCCACCAGCAAGAATAATCCCACACAGGTTTTTGGCTTTCATAAATAAAAAAGTAGACTTGTTTTTTTTCGAGTAGTCTAAAATAAGTAACAAACCTAACCGTTTTCACTGATTTTCATCAATGTTTCGGGTTTGTTAACAGTAAATTGTTTTCCCTTGATGTCGATTAATCCTTCATCCTTAAATTTCTTAAGCATCCTGATTACATTTTCTGTCGACATTCCGGTAAGTTCGGCCAAATCTTTCCGTGTAAGCAGCAATTCAAAATTGTAGGATTTGTAAATACGCTCCGATAAGCAAAGAATAATATCTGCCAAGCGTCCATACGATTGTTTGCGAGCAAGGCAGAAAAACCTGCCATATATCTGTAGATTGTTTTCTGTTAGGATATTAATTACTTCAGAAGCAAATTCGGCATTAGTTTTAGTAAGCTTCCGAAACACATTTATATCTATCAACTTTATTAGCGAATTTATGTATGCAGTTGATGAATATTGGAATATTGTGTTGCCTTCAAAGATAGATGTAAGGCCTACGAGATTTCCTTCGGGGATGATTTTTAAGATAAGATTGTCGTTTTTTCCCTCAATATATATCTTGGCCAGGCCCTCTTCTACAAACATAACATGTGATGCAAATGTTCCCTGTTTGCATATAAACTCACCTTTGTTAAAATTTACAGTAACGCTATTGTTGTCAACAAGTTCAGTCTCTTCTTTTGTTAGCTTGTCAAAGCATTTGCAAACAGTATTACTCACAGTACATGATGACAGGATATTGCTTGTAATCATATTCATATTGTTTCATATTTTGTTACAAAGATAATCAATAGTCATCAAATAGCATGACACGTATCATATATTTTATTATCGTATTTCACCAACAACCTTGTTATCTATCAGGTCGAATTGTTTTAGAAATTACTTTTCAAATATAACATTTGTCTTGTTGAAATTATAAAAAAAACAGATATTGAAAAAGAGTTAAACAAAAACATTATAGTTATCAATTTTTATTAATTTAATTAGAATTTTTATTATGAAAAAGTTATCGTTTTATTTAATTGCCTTCTTAATGGTTCCTGCATTTTTATTTACAGGATGTAAGGAAGAAGAAGAAGACAGCAGTTTTGATGTTTTGAAAACTCATCTCGTTGCTAACAACCTGGATATTGATGCTATGCTTGATGGTTGGATTACACCTGCAAGTGCAGTTGTCGACACAAGTGATTTTTCAATTCCTGGCTATTATGTAGTTGATATTCGTGAAGTTGCTGATTATACAACAGGCCATATTAAAGGAGCTGTACCATCAACTCTGGGAACTATTCTGGCATCAGCAGCAGTTGCAACTGATCCAATTCTTGTGGTTTGCTATACGGGACAATCTGCAGCCCATGCCGTAATTGCTCTTCGTTTAAGCGGATATGCCGATGCCAAAGTCCTTAAGTGGGGAATGGCCGGATGGAATGCCGATTTCTCGGGTAAATGGACAGCAAATTCAGGTGCCGACAACGGTGCTATTGGTGAAGGTCATGCAAACTGGACTTATCCTATGGATGTTACGGCATCTGCAGAATTTGGCTACCCAACTATTGATGTGGTTTCTACCGATGGTGAGACTATGCTTGTTGAAAGAGTTGCTGCTATGCTTGTCGGTGGATTCCAGAATGTTCCAAGTGCTGACGTATTAGCTACCCCGGGCGACTATTTTATTAATAACTTTTGGGACGAAACCGATGTTGAACATTATGGCCACATTACAGGTGCATACAGAATTAAGCCTTTAACAATTGCCGGCGACGAAATTGCTAATCTCGATCCTTCTGCAACTGTTGTAACATATTGCTGGACAGGACAAACCTCATCAATGGTTACTGCATATTTGACTGTATTAGGGTACACAGCTAAAAGCTTGAAATA
>JAYENH010000520.1:0-2645 GCA_034721995.1 Bacteroidota bacterium | reverse complement strand
AGCGAACATAGTTTTGGTATTCATGTGGCACAAATGGCCGGTATGCCAAACTCAGTGGTGAAAAGGGCAGAGAAAATCCTAACCGAACTCGAAAAGCATCAGGAAAACCAGGAGCTGACCAAACCAGGCAAAAATCTGGGCACAAAACGCGAAGGTTATCAATTAAGCTTTTTTCAGTTAGACGATCCTGTGCTTACTCAAATCAGGGACGAAATTTCAAGCCTCGATATAAATAATCTCACTCCGGTTGAAGCTCTTTATAAACTGAACGAAATTAAAAAACTTATCGGCATGAAATAATGAAGTATTGTATGGAAATTTCTGTGCAATTCTTAAATAATATTTTGAACACATAAAACACAAACAATATTTCTATAAAAGTAATAATAACAACTACAGATTGATGATTTACGATTTACGATTGATGATTGATGATTGACTATTGACGATTGATGATTGATGATTGATGATTGATGATTGACGATTGTTGATTGTTGATCGAATAATCTCCTTCAATCTATATTAATAATGAAAATAATATCTACATACAAGCTTCTGGCTTACTTGTTAATATTGTCGGTTTTTCCACTAATTGGCAAAACGCAAACTCCGGCACATTTTGCTTTCTCCGATCACGAAAAAATCAGCTATAAAGTATATTACAATTGGGGCTTTATCTGGCTTGAGGCTGCCAGGGCATATTTCAAGACTGATATAAAAAACCTAAACAATAATAAGTATTTATACTTAGAAGGATCGGGGAAAACATTGCCAGGGTATGATTGGTTTTTCAAAGTCAGGGGTTCTTATTCGTCGTATGTTGATATGCAGTATTTGCAACCTTTCCGGCATTTCAGGGATACACACGAAGGGGGCTTTGAGCTACACAATAATTACATTTTCGATTATGACAATTCTAAAATTTATGCCTACCTCGAAAACTCTGATAAACCCAAACAGCTTGATACACTAAACCTGAAACCCGGGGTCATGGATATTCTTACAGCCACATATTTTGTTCGTAATATTGACTATTCAAACATGTCAGTCAACGATACAGTGCCGGTTTCAATTTTATTAGATGGGCAGTACTACAATATTTACATCCGCTATCGTGGCAAAGAAACTATCGACGACAGGCAGCAACGACACTGGAAATGTTTGAAGTTTTCTGCTTTGCTTGTAGCAGGTACAATTTTCGAAGGGGGCGAAGATATGCTTGTATGGGTAAGTGATGATGAAAATAAAATTCCGGTTTTGGTCGAGGCGAAAATCCTGGTGGGAAGTGTAAAAGCCTATTTAAATACGTGGGAAGGAGTGAGGTACCCTATCAAGTTTCGCTGACATACTATTATTAACATCCTTGCAAACAACTCTGTAGTTATCATTATTCAAACATCAATGTCAATAATGATGCGTTCAGATGGAATTACCTTGACAGGTACTAAGCAACCTCATGCATTGGTTTTACTTGTGGTTCAGGCAAAGAACGGTTTTCTGCCTTAAAGTGGTTCAGGACATCCTCAATCACTTCGCACAGTTCACTATATAAAGTCAAGGGGTCGTCCCCGTGAATTCCTGTGATCAAATCAGGACATTTTCCGATGTAAACCTGATCCTCTTCACTCCATTCTACCCACTTGTGATATCTATCAACATCTTTCATAATTATAAACTTTCAATTGCTTGATTTACTTGTTTTACCTGATAGTGCCTGGCATCATCACTTAATTTGCCGCTAATCGTTACAGCACCTGAGTATTTATCATGCGTAAATTTGCGATGTGAACCTTTACCTGCACCTCTAATTTCAACAAAGCCAGCATCTTTTAACTCTTTTATTAGTTCTCTTATTTTCTGCGACAATTTTCGTATCTTTTTGTTGTATGCCCAACATATTTTTAAATAGCAAATTTCTGGATAATAATATTAATATGCAAGAAATACTGAATCCTGAAAAGTTAAAAGTCGATCAATCATCAAACAAAATAACCAATCATCAAAAAAAAGGACAGCCTTTCGACCATCCTTTTTTATTTTTAATACTATGAAATCTAATATCTGTTACGTTTTCTGTAGTGAGTGTGAAGCAGTTCGTGTGCTTTATGCCCATTGGGTTCGCCAAGGAAATCAGTGTACATCTGCATTACTTCTTCGTTTTCGTGCGACTTGCGTTTGTCCATACCTTCGTCTTCTTCATAGATGGCAGCAATACGTTTCTTACGGATTTCTTCGTTGGTTGGGATTGGCTGGCCACCGCCACCAATACATCCACCAGGACAAGCCATTATTTCGACAAAATGATATGGTGATTCGCCTGCGGCAATCTGGTCCATAATTATTCTTGCGTTCTTCAATCCGTGTGCAACCGCAACTTTAAGTTCGGCACCTTCGAGGAATTTCCATGCCTCAACACAACCTTCAATTTTAATTGTGGCAGATTTGATTCCTTCAGTACCACGAACAGGAAGAATATTTAAGTTATCGAAAGGTACCTCGCGGCCTGTTACAATTTCGTAAGCTGTACGTAGAGCGGCTTCCATAACACCTCCGGTTGCGCCAAAAATAACACCGGCACCGGTCGATTCGCCCATAATACTGTCATAATCTGAATCTTCGAGATGACGGAAATCGATACCTGCCTG
>JAYENH010000519.1:0-2646 GCA_034721995.1 Bacteroidota bacterium | reverse complement strand
TTTATAGCAGATGCCAAGACTTTAATCAATACTTGCCCTTCATTGGGAACAGGTTTTGGAATATCTTTAATTTCAAACACTTCGGGACTGCCCCATTTATTTATTATTGCTGCTTTCATTTTTAAATTTTAATTGTGGCAAAGATATTTTTTTTTACCGCTTGCTTGAAACTCTTAAAGATGTACAGATGTACGGCCGCGCATCTCTACAACCTTCGCCACTTTTTTCTGTCAGGCTCAAAAATTATCGCTAAAATTGCAAAATATTTTCAGATTTATGGAAGACAAGAAAAAAGCAACAAGGGCAAGAAACACAAGCATCGATATTGCCAAAACAATAGCCTTTTTGGGCATGTCAGTTTTAAGCTATATACTAATATTCAATGGCAGTATGGTTCTTGAATCTATTCCAATGATAATTTTGCATGGAAAATTTACAGGAGCATTGTTTTTTTTACTTGGGGTTTCATTTTTTCTGATGGTAAAAAAATACGTCAGATATGGCAATATGCCCAAACTTTCAAAAATCAGGAATCAAGTAATTTATCGATCCTTGTTTTTTATCATTTTAGGCTATTTGCTTTTTGCTTTCTGGCCCAATGATATTTTACACATATACGGCATTTTTATCATTATTGGCATAATAGTAATGAACTCGAAAAGTACAGTATTATGGTCGATTTCATTTTTGCTGATTGCCGGTTTTGCCATATTATTTGGAGCCATGGAGTTTCCAAGCGATTGGTATGATTTGACAAACAGTCCGGTTCAAACATTTTCCCCTAAATATCAAATATCAAAGATTCTTTATCTCGGCAAATATTCGGTTGTGCCTTATGCCGCTTTTTTTATTCTTGGCATCTGGTATAGTGGATTGAAACTTACAAAACCTGAAACCCATCTTCTTGTTTTCAGAATTGCTTTGCCTGTTTTTATCATCCTCGAAATTGGTTCACTTATTTTTAAGAATTATATCCCTCAACTCGAAATTGGTGATTTTGAATGGCTCGTAAGGCTATTGTCAACAACGCAATCGAATCCACCTTTACCTCTCTTTGTTATTTCTACCCTTGCTTTTTCATTAAGTTTGGCATCGGGCAGTTATTTATTGAAAGAAAAGTTTGATGGCAATTCACTGATAAAGATTCTTGAAAGAGGAGGCCGGATGTTATTTACATTACTTGTTTTTCAAGCCCTTCTTGGTATTTTAACACTAAATATTTTTTCTGAAGTTTTATTACAAAGTATAGGTTTCACTATTATTTTTAATGTTCTGTTTGTTTTTCTGTCCATAACAATAGTATTGTTTATGTCGATATCGAACCGGCGAGGCCCAATTGAGGGATTAATGAGAAGTTTTACCGGTTACAAAAAAAAGAAGTAAGCAGTCTCCATTCTCCAGTCTCAGGTCTCCAGTCTCCAGTCTCCAGTCTCCGGTCTCCGGTCTTCGGTCTCCAGTTTCGGTCTCCGGTCTTCGGTCTTCAGTCTTCAGTTGGCAATAGGTTGAACAAAACAGGGAACTCTGAAACTTAGCTTTGAGTTTATTTGGGTGATCGGTTACTATGAAAAAATCTTTATTGAGAAATTCCGAAATTAGTGAAACCCCATTGTGTTATTATCAGTAAAGAGAACTATTAATAATATTAAAAAATAAACGTGGATTCAAAATTTCTTGAAAATCAAAATATCGAAATTGAATTACTGTTAGAAGGTATCTTCCAAAAATATGGCTACGATTTCAGGAATTATGGCAAGGCTCATATAAAGCGACGTTTGATGCACCGCCTAAATGTTGCCGGCCTTAACAATTTTGTCGAAATGTTAAACAAAGTTTTATACGATGCTTCATTCTTCGACAAGCTACTGCTCGACTTATCGATAAATGTAACCGAAATGTTTCGCGATCCACATTTTTACAAGGCAGTGCGCCAGGAAGTTGTTCCGCTTCTGAAAACCTATCCATTTTTAAAAATATGGCACGCCGGCTGTTCAACAGGCGAAGAAGTATATTCAATGGCTATTCTTTTGCAGGAAGAAGGCCTTTACGAGCGTACACAGATTTATGCCACCGATTTTAACCAAATGGTATTAAAAAAAGCAAAGGAAGGAATTTACTCTGTTCGTAATATAAAAGATTACACTCAAAATTATCAGGAAGCAGGCGGGCTAAACTCTTTCAGCGATTATTACAATGCCAGGTACGATTCGGCAATTATGAACAACAGCCTTAAAAAAAATATAGTTTTTGCTGATCATAATTTGGTACAGGATGGTATTTTTGGCGAAATGAACATGGTTATTTGTCGCAATGTTTTGATTTACTTCGATCGCGATTTACAAAACCATGTTATCAATCTTTTTAAAGAAAGCCTGATACAGGGCGGTATTCTTTGCCTCGGATCTAAAGAATCAATAAAGTTTACAAATCATTATCAAAGTTTTGACCCTATTGTTGAAAAGGAAAAAATATTTAAAAAAATCTACGAATAGGCGTTTCGATGCTATCGTAATTGGTGTGTCGGCAGGAGGGATTAATGCACTTACAAAATTACTTTCAGCCTTTCCTGCTACATACTGCCTGCCCATTTTTATTGTTCAGCACATCAGCCCGAAATCCGATAATTATCTTGTCGATATTCTATCTAAA
>JAYENH010000518.1:0-2648 GCA_034721995.1 Bacteroidota bacterium | reverse complement strand
AAATATTTGGTTCGATTTATTCGGACCAAATATTTGTGAATTGACCAACAGAATCAACTGTGTAATCCCTGGCAAAAGCTGTCATTGCAGCACCGTTTTGGTGAAATGCCATCCAAAAGAAAATTACTACTGCCATCACTAATCCAAGAGATACAAGGCGTTTTTTTGTTTCTTCGGGCGACATTGTAATTATCTTGTCCTTATGCTCAACGCTTTGTTCTTTTTGTTTTTCTGATATGTCGGCTTCTTTATAATACTTCCTAAATCCCCAGAAAATAAGCATTGAAGCTATCAATGATAATGTAGCAACTCCAAAAGCCCAATGGTACGATTCGGCTAAATGGCTGATGTAATAATTAGAGAATTCGGTCAGGTTTCCATTCATGCCCGAAAATATTGATTGTTCGTTTGCAAATCCTGTAAGTTGTTGGGTTTGCTCGCTGGTACTTGTACCATTTAAAAACTTGTGTGCTAACGAAGGGATAGCACCATTATAAGTCATGTTGTAACCTTTTAACATCCAGTTGCTAATAGACTCGGCAGCTGTTGGGGCAAACATAGCACCGATGTTTATTCCCATATAAAAGATATTAAAACCTAATGATCTGTATTTATCATATTTTTTATCAGAATCGTAAAGATTACCGACCAGGGCTTGTAAATTACCTTTAAACAAACCGGTCCCAATTGAAATAACAGCAAGGCCGGCTATAACAAGGGCTAATCCATTGCGTGGTTGATCTATCGACCAACTTGTGGGAATGGCAATAAGTACGTAGCCAAAAAACATGACAATCAAACCAAGACTGATTGTTTTTCCGTAACCAAGAACTTTATCGGCAATAATACCACCAAATAAAGGCATGAAATAAACAAAAGCCAGAAAAATTCCAAAGTACTGTGAGGCGATTTCATAATCGAAACCGTATTTGGCTTGTAGGAATAATACAAAAATTGCAAGCATCGTATAGTAGCCAAAACGCTCGCCCATATTGGCAAACAGTGCTACAAACAAGCCTTTAGGATGTTTTTTTAACATAGTTTTAAGTTTAAATAATCATTAGTTTCCAATAAAGGCAGCAAATATAGAAAATTCCAGTACATAAATTTCGCAATATTATTTTTTATATCTGAGTTAATCCCTTAAATTTGTATAAAATAAGGAATCAATCATGAAAATACTCAATGTAGAACAAATCAGACAGGCAGACAAGTTTACTATCGAAAACGAACCAATTGAATCTATTGATTTGATGGAAAGGGCTGCCACTCAACTTAAACAATGGCTTATCGAAAATTTTAATTCTGATCGACAGATTAAAGTTTTTGCAGGGCCGGGTAATAATGGTGGCGATGGTTTGGCTCTTGCGCGTTTGCTATCGGATCACGAATATTATGTTGAAGTTTTTTTACCCTTAATTTCTGATTCGTTAAGTCCTAATTGTCAAATAAACCTCGATCGCTTGAAGGAACAGGGTTTGGTTAAAATACAAACTATCGACGAACACGATTATTTGCCGGAATTAACAGAGGACGACATAATTATTGATGCCTTGTTTGGTTCTGGCCTTAATCGAATTCTCGAAGGTTTTATAGTCAGGATAATTCAACATATCAATGCCTGCGGGGCAACAGTTGTTGCAATAGATACTCCTTCGGGTTTGTTTAGCGATGATAATTTCAGTAATTTGCCCGAAGGAATTATTCAGGCAGATTATACACTGAGTTTTGAATTTCCTAAACTGGCCTTCTTTTTTCAGGAGAATTTTGAATATGTGGGAGACTGGTTTGTTTTGCCCATTAAGCTTATTTCTGATTTTATCGATGAAAGCGAAATAAATTATTGTTATTGTTCGGGAAGCGAATTGGCAAAAAAAGTTGTTAAACGCAAGCGTTTCGACCATAAAGGAAAATTTGGCCATGCGTTTTTGATTTCGGGCAGCTATGGAAAAATCGGTGCGGCTGTTTTAGCTGCACGGGCCTGCCTGCGTGCCGGTATTGGTTTGCTTACTGTTCATATACCACGATTTGGTTACGAAATTATCCAAACAGCCATCCCCGAAGCCATGACCAGTATCGACAAATATGACAAGGTAATCTCGAAAATCCCCTCGACAGATAATTACACTGCAATTGGCGTTGGTCCTGGCATTGGCAGATCGAGGCAATCTTCGTATGCTCTTAAGGATTTGCTCGAAAAAGCTACTATGCCATTAATTATCGATGCCGATGCAATAAATATTATTTCTGAATACAGGGAATTGATTCAATTTATCCCCCCGAATAGCATTATTACACCTCATCCAAAAGAGTTCGCAAGGCTTGTAGGGAAATCGGAAGGAAATTTCGATCGCCTGCAACAGCAAATAAATTTTTCAAAAGAGAACCAAGTTGTTGTTGTGCTAAAAGGTGCATTTACATCGGTTTCGTCAATCGAAGGAAAGATATATTTCAATACAACAGGAAACCCCGGCATGGCCAAAGGAGGCTGCGGCGATGTCCTCACAGGGGTGATACTAGCTTTATACGGACAACATTATTCATCGTTCGATGCAGCTGTGCTTGGAGTATTCCTCCATGGCCTTGCTGCCGATCTTGCAATAAAGGAAACCGGCGAAGAAGCCCTGCTTTCGTCCGATATTATTAAT
>JAYENH010000517.1:0-2651 GCA_034721995.1 Bacteroidota bacterium | reverse complement strand
TACATCAACAGCCATTACATCTCCACCTCTATCAACGGCAGCATAGTTCATGTTAACAATGTTTTCGCCTTTGCTGCCATAAGATTTAACGATAGCCGATTTCATTTCTTTTACCGTTTGCTCGTAAGGAATTACCTCGGCAACTTTAAAGAAAGCCGATTGCATAATAGTATTAGTCCTGTTGCCCAAGCCTATTTCTGCTGCAATTTTGGTAGCATTGATAATGTAGAATTTGATATTGTTGTCTGCCATATACTTTTTTATGTGGTTTGGCAGATGTTCGATAGTTTCGGCTTTGTCCCAGATAGAGTTCAACAAGAAAGTCCCACCTTTTTTCAGGCCTTTCAACATGTCGTACTTTTCGAGATATGCAGGAACGTGGCAAGCTACAAAATCGGGATAGTTTACAAGATAGGTAGACAGGATTGGATTGTCGCCAAAACGAAGGTTGGAAATTGTGATACCACCCGATTTTTTCGAGTCATAAGCAAAATAAGCTTGTGCATATTTATCGGTTGAATCGCCAATAATTTTTATTGAGTTTTTATTTGCACCAACAGTACCGTCCGAACCGAGTCCATAAAATTTTGCTTCGAAAGTTCCTTTTGGAGCAACAGAAATGTCCTGTCCAATTGGCAATGATAAATTACTGACATCATCGTTTATGCCAACAGTGAAATTATTCTTCGGCTTATCGAGTTCGAGGTTTGCAAACACAGCTTCGATATGAGAAGGTATAGTATCTTTTGAAGATAAACCATAGCGGCCACCTACGATAATTGGTTGTTCGGAATGCTCATAAAATAAATCACGAACATCTAAGTACAATGGCTCACCATTGGCACCAATTTCTTTTGTACGATCCAAAACTGCAATTTTCTTTACTGTTGATGGAAATACATTAAAGAAATATTTGGCCGAGAACGGGCGGTACAAGTGGCAGGTAATCAAACCAACTTTTTCGCCTTTTGCCAATTTCCAGTCTATCAGTTCTTTTATGGTATCGGTAACCGAAGTCATGGCAATAACTATATTTTCGGCATCGGGGGCACCATAATATGTAAATGGATGATATTCGCGACCTGTCAATTTCTTTATTTCCTGCATGTATTCTTCAACAAGATCAGGAATTGGGTCGTAAAACCGGTTTACGGCTTCGCGCGATTGGAAATAAATATCTGGATTCTGTGCAGTACCACGGGTAACAGGTTTTTCGGGATTCAAAGCATTATCACGAAATGCCTGGAGAGCTTCCATGTCAACGAGTTTTGCCAATTTCTCCATACTAGGAGCTTCCACTTTTTGTACTTCGTGCGAAGTGCGGAAACCATCGAAAAAGTGCAGAAAAGGTATCCTCGATTTAATCGCTGCTAAGTGGGCAATTGGGGCAAGATCCATAACCTGTTGCACACTTCCTGTTGCCAACATTGCAAAACCGGCCTGGCGCGTTGACATAACATCGGAGTGGTCGCCAAAAATTGAAAGTGCCTGGGCAGCAAGACTACGGGCACTTACGTGGAAAACAGCCGGCAACAATTCGCCCGACATCTTGTACATATTAGGGATCATCAGCAACAAACCCTGCGAAGCAGTATAGGTCGAAACTAATGCTCCTGCCTGCAATGCACCGTGCAATGCACCTGAGGCTCCACCTTCCGATTGCATTTCCTCAACACGGACAGTTTCGCCAAAAATATTCTTTTTTCCGTTTGCTGCCCATTCATCGATAAACTCGGCCATGTTCGACGACGGAGTAATAGGATAAATACAGGCAACCTCACTAAACATATAAGCTACGTACGATGCGGCATAATTGCCATCGCATGTAATAAAATTTTTCTTGTCTGACATTTGCGTATAATTTATTGGTTTCTACTTAAAAACTAAATTTCAAAAACGGCAACAAAATTAAGAAAAAGCCCTGTTTTTTCCTTATAACTACCAAAAAATTACCAACACCCATATAATTCATTATCATTTCAAATAAGGCGGTTTATACAATCAACAATCGGCAGTTGGTAGTCGGTAATCAATTATCATCGATCTATTCGTTTTACGATATAGCCTAACCCAGATAAACTGGAAAAGAATAACTGCCAAAAAACACACAGCCTGCCCCGCTTTTTTACGGGGAGTATCAGAAATAAGATACTAATTCGCTACTTCACCTCTTTGCCCCAAGCCTACTTCACTCCTTCTGCCCTCTCATCATCCTGTATTTTCCGAACAAATCTTTTTTAAGTTCGATATTCGTAAAACCTTTTGTTTGTATTAATTCACTCGTTTCGCTACTCAGATTTTCGTTAATTTCAAAATATAGCCATCCTCCTATTTTAAGTTTTTGGAGTGCAAAATCGCAAATAGCACTATAAAATATAAGGGCATTGCTGTTGGGAACAAACAAAGCCGGGTGGGGTTCGTTTTGCAAAACATTTGCGTGCATAAGCTCTTTTTCCATATTTCTTATGTAGGGCGGGTTGCTTACAATAATGTCGAACTGTGATGAATCATTCAGTGCCTTAGGATTTACAATATCATCCTCGAAAAAAGAAATATCTAACTGATTTTTCACGGCATTTTGTTTTGCAATTTTAAGCACCTCGGGGAAAATATCGGTAGCAAACACTTGTGCGCCCGGAATACTCTTTGCG
>JAYENH010000516.1:0-2652 GCA_034721995.1 Bacteroidota bacterium | reverse complement strand
ATCGATTTTAAAAGATTGACTTTTGCTTTATCTGGTTGATTTAAAGCAATAAGGCATTTACCAATTCCCATTAATATTAGGGCTTCGTTTTTGCCATTTCCGTTTTGTTTATCTAATTCAAGAGCCTTTTGAAAATAGTGTATTGCACTTTCTTCATCTCCGGTAGCAAAATATACATTGGCAATATTTGTCAATACCTGTGTATTTCCTTCACAATTATCGAGTTTCTTAAATTTACGTAGTGCAACATAATAGTAATCCAGTGCGGTATTATAGTTCGATAGGGTTTCATTTATCAATCCCATGTTGTTTGCAATAATAGCATAAGCCTCGGCATTATTGGTTTTTTTAACAACATCCAGGGCTTGTGTATAATATTTGAGTGCGGGCTTGTTATCGTTCAAACTTTTGTAAAGATTTCCGATAAAAATATTTACTGATACCAGATTTGCAGAATCGCTTATCGATTCGTAAAAACCTAATGCCTTGAGCGAAAATTCCAATGCCTGGTTTGCATTGCCACTTGCTTCTGATAATCCGGCCTTTTGGAAACAGGCCTTGCCGGTATATGTATCGTTTTTGTTTTCTATTGCCAATTCAATAGCATTATCAATGTATTTGTGGGCTTCGCTTAATTCTATATTTTGATATTGCTTCGACAATTCAATCAGCAGTTCAACCTTTTTGATAATCTTATTTTCGGTATTTAGCTTTAGCAAAAGACTATCTGTATCATTTTTATTTGCATACAGGTTGAGCAAACAAATTTGCAATACAAGAAAAACTAATATTGATTTAAGTCGGTTCATTTCTTAAAATAATTTTTTAATGACAAACTTATGAACGTATTTATTCATGTTTTCTTATCGAACAAAATAGTTTACATCCTGAATTACGACTGTAATTTCCGATAAATAGTTGCAGGTAAAATAAATGCTTAAAAAAATCCCGGCCATTTTGGGCCGGGATTTTTATTATCTTATACAGAGAGTACCTACTTAATTATCTGCACTGCTTTATTCACAGTATTTCCGTTGGTTTCGAGTCTGATAAAGTAGTTTCCAACGCTAAGGCTACCTACATTAAACTGCAACTCGTGCTGTCCTGCAGGATATTCCTTATTAGTTATCATTTCTAATTTCTCGCCAATTGCATTGAATAACTCAATTCTAACGTTTCCGTTTTCAGGAATATTAAATTCGATAATGCATATTTCCTTGAATGGATTTGGATAGTTGTTAAGGCTGAACTTACTGCTTATGGCAATAAGAACTTTATTGACAACGGCAATCCCATTTTCTGAATACCTGCCGGAGCCTTCTGTCCAGCTTACGTCAAGCACTTTTTCCAAACCCGATTGTTTATTCCATAATCTGATTTCAAAGTTTTCTCCATCAGCAAATAATTCCTGTTTATCAGTTATTATATCATCGCCCCAAATTGTTATAGAAAGATTATTTCCTGAATATACTGAACTCCCGGCCAATTCTCCATATTTTGTGAATATGCCAATTTCATCGCCAATTTCCGGTGTGGCCGACCATGAAGATATTGGTATGCCAATGGTCATATTATTTCCGGTGTTTATATCGAAAATATAATTTATGGTTTTTCGATTTACCATAACAGCCTTGTTAATATTGACCGAGTTTGGTGGATATGTGTAAATAACAGATGAAAACAATTTAATCTGGTATCCTTCGCCGGGCATCATATTTCCAATATCATTTATATTGAAGAATGGCCAATAAGTATGCCCGCTGGAATTTTTCATTAAAATAATTGAATTTTCTATAGTGCTCATTAATACCTCAGTATTGGCAGGTTGCTGCCTTAGATAAGCAATAATACTCCAGCCTGCCAGTAAGTTTAATGGAGTATTTTCGGGAACAATTACAGGCCCTTCAGCATAAAGTGTATCGGTAAAAAACATTTTCGCCTGGTATCCTTCGCCAATTACATGATTACCAATTTGGTTCATGTTAAAATATGGCCACCAGACATGTCCGAAGCTATTCTTTACCAGGGCAACATTGATAACTACATCAGCCATAAGGGTATCGATAGGCAGGATGATTGGTGAAATGTTTAAAGAGAAAATACTCCATCCCTGTATTAGTATTATACCTTGCATATTGAAAAGGTTTACTGATAAGTGCATTTCGTCGCTTGCTGTACATCCCTGACTATCGGTAACAGTTACACTATAATATCCTTCAGTGCTTACAGTAATGCTCATAGTTGTTTCACCGGTATTCCACAAATAATTTGTAAATCCGGATGTTGCTGTTAATGTATCTACTGTTCCTTCATCAATAATTAAATCAGGTCCAATATCAACAAATAATTCTGGTGGCTGAGTTATGCTGAGTTCTCCCGAAACGCTACAGGCATTTGTATCTGTAACAATTACAGAAAAAGTGCCTGTTGCAAGTTGGTCGATATTCTGGCTGGTTTCGCTATTCGACCAAAGCCAGGTATAAGGTGCGATACCTCCGGTTACAGCAGACGAAACAGCTCCATCGTTGCTCTCGAAACACGACAGGTTTGTACTGGAAAGAACAAGACTGAGAATATCAGGTTCGGTTACAGAATAACCTGTAATAAACTCACAATTATTATTATCAGAAACAGTAACACTATAAGTTCCGA
>JAYENH010000515.1:0-2653 GCA_034721995.1 Bacteroidota bacterium | reverse complement strand
AGCTACTGGATGGCCGGAGGATTGAATTCTTCATGGGAATTTGGTACTCCTGATGCTGGGAATCCGGTTATTAATGCTGCGGCTTCTGGAATTAATGCCTGGATGACAAATCTTGATGGCAATTATAATAATGATGAAAATTCATATTTATTAAGTCCTTGTTTCGATTTCACAACTTTAGCTGATCCATCTATTGATTTCAGTTTGTGGTACAATACTGATGCTAATACAGATGGTATGCAATTACAGTCTTCTGTTGATAATGGTGCTACCTGGCAAACTGTTGGTGTATTACCACCACCACCTAATAACGATAACTGGTATAATAATACAGTTAGTGCTTTGGGTATGGTTGGTTGGACAGATAATTCTGGTGCATGGGTAACAGCTCATTATTCATTGGATTATTTATCACAGGAGCCAAGTGTAAGGCTTAAGTTTGTTTTTGCTTCCGATCCTGATAACCTCGGTGGAAATCCACCAACTGTACAGGATTATGATGGAGTAGCAATTGATGATATTGTTATTGCTGACCCACAGGCTGCAAACGATATACGTGTTATGGAATGGCTTAATCCACAGTCGGCATATTATATGACTGCCGCTGAACTGGTTAGTTTTAGGGTAAAAAACTTAGGCACAAACCCGATTACAAGCTTCAATGCCTGGTATTCAATTGATGGTGGAGCTACATATACAACTCCTGAAACATTTACTGTTTCGTTAGCGACAAATGATTATGCAAATCTGGACTTTTCGCAACTTGCTGATTTTGCTACTCCGGGAACATATCCTTGCGAAGTAGTTGTAGAAATACCAAGTGACGAAAATGCTCTTAACAATGTAATTACACTTGATGTAGTCTCTTATCCATCGATTACTTCATTTCCTTATTACGAAGACTTCCAAACTGATGACCATTTCTGGGAAGCAGGTGGAACTTATTCAAGTTGGGAATTTGGTATACCCGTAGGTACTACAATACCAGGTGATCCGGAAGTAAATCCATTCCTTGACAGTGCATGGGTAACAAATCTTGATGGTGTATATAATAATAATGAATTTAGCTGGGTAGAAAGTCCGTTAATGGATTTCAGCTCACTCATTATGCCTGCAATTACGATGCGCATTGCATACGATGCCGAAGGGTTTACCAGCGATGGCGCTAACTTACAATATTCACTCGCAGGAGGCACGTGGACAACTGTTGGCACACTCGGCGTTTCAGGAAATTGGTATATCAATTTTGTCGATGGCCTTGGTGGAGAACCAGGTTGGACTGATTTTTCAAATGGTTGGATATTGGCAACCCATGACCTTCCTTTAGTTTTGGCTGGTCAGACCGATGTCAAATTCAGGATATTATTTGGTTCAGACGGAAATACAGTTATGGAAGGTATGGCATTCGACGATGTTACAATATTCGAAAATGCCCCTCACGACCTTGCAGTTACTGAATGGCTTACTCAAGGTATTGCATGTGGTTTGGGCGATCAGGAAATAATTACTGTTAAAATAAAGAACCTTGGATATTTTGCAGAAAGCAATTTTGACATAGCTTATAGCATAGTATTCAATGGAGTTGTGGTTACTGTTAACGAAACTGTTTCTGCAACAATACTTCAAAACGATTCATTGGAATACAGTTTTGTTACCCCGGCTGATATGTCAGCACCGGGAGTTTACACTTGCACAGTTGAGATTTTAACAACAGATGATGAGCCTGCCAATAATTTAATTGGCAAGAGCTTGCTTTCATCTCCTTTGGTAGCTACATTTCCTTATTTCGAAAGTTTCGAAGGAAGTGATGGAAACTGGGTATCAGGCGGTACAAATTCTTCTTGGGAACTTGGTGCGCCTAATGCTGGAAATCCATTTATTACAACTGCCGGTTTGGGTGTTGAATCATGGGTTACTAATTTGAATGGCGATTATAATACGCTTGAAAACTCATGGGTTGAAAGTCCATGTTTTGATTTCACAAATGTTGAATATCCTGCTATTCAGTTTCAGTATATTTCAGATTGCGAATTTTTTAGCTCAACATTCGGATTTGATGGTTCAATCCTTGAATATTCAACCGATGGTGGCTATAACTGGACACGTGTAGGAGCTTATGGCGATACTGCAAACTGGTACAATGTGTTACAGGTTTGGGGTTTTAATAATACCGAAGCCTGGGGCGCACAATCAGCCGGTTGGGTTACAACTGGGATTGATATGTTCTTTTTAAATTATGAACCTAATGTAAAATTCAGGTTTAGATTTGCATCCGATAGTTATAACTATCCTGCAGGTTCGCATTACGATGGTTTTGGTTTCGACGATATTACTGTTTACAATAATGCTCCATTCCCAATGGACGTTGGTATTTCTGCCATTACCGCTACACTTGACGGATGTGAAAACCAAACAGGTTATCCTGTTACAGTGATGATTAAGAACTATAGGACAGATTCTACCTTATATGCAGGAGAAGTAATTCCTGTTTCGTTTACATACAACGGAGGAGCTACTGTTTTAGAATATTTCACATTACCAAGCGATTTATTGATTCTGCAGGAAATAGCATACACATTTGCTGCTACAATTGATATGCCTTCTTTAGGAACTTATCCGATAGAGGCTACAACCGTTTTGATGAATGATTTGG
>JAYENH010000514.1:0-11321 GCA_034721995.1 Bacteroidota bacterium | reverse complement strand
TGACACTTTTTTAATACATTTTTTTTATTTGGAACTGCAATGGGAAATAGCATGAGATTTCTCCGTTCACCTTTTCGCTACGCTACAAGGCGAACTGTCGAAATGACAAGGCATTATGAGGGTGGGTTTGGGAGGGAGAAGGGATGCGCTCCGCGCATCCCTTCTCCCTCCCAAACCTCAAAACAGCGACAATGTCATTTCGACCTGCCTGCCGGCAGGCAGGTGGAGCAGAGCGACTGAGAAATCTGTGTCAATTTTGGGCAAAGTGTAAACCAAGAAATGAAAAATGCCAAAGCTTTTCTTGCTACAAAAACACAAAAGCACAAAGGAATACATTAAGATTTATTAGACAAATTTAAATACAGCATCACAATCTTTCAAAATCCACAATATCAGAATAATAACAATTTACTCAACATGATGCGTAATTTTACTCAATACCTTGAGTATTTTTACTTATTGCTCTGCGTAATTTTACTCAGTATATTGAGTAAATTTACTATCTTTGTTGAGTAAATTGTAAAATATGCATCAAAGAACACAAATACAAGTACTTGCAAAGCGACTTGAAAGAGAGCCGCGAAAGTTTATCCAGGTAATTTATGGGCCACGACAGGTAGGAAAAACCACTTTGGTAAACCAGTTTTTAGAAAATACCGGGCTGCCATATTATTACATTTCTGCCGATGCTGTGCCAGCAGGCCAGGGTTCATGGATCGAACAGCAATGGACAATTGCAAGGATGAAACTAAAAAATTCGGGTAGCAGCGAAGGCCTTTTGATAATCGATGAAGTTCAGAAAATTGAAAACTGGAGCGAAACCGTAAAAAAGGAATGGGATGCCGATTCTCTGAAAAATGTAAACCTGAAAGTTGTACTGTTAGGCTCATCGCGCTTGCTTCTACAAAAGGGTTTAAGTGAATCGTTGGCCGGGCGGTACGAAAAAATTTACATGGGCCACTGGAGTTTTTCAGAGATGAACAAGGCGTTCGGGCTTAATGTCAGGCAATATGTATGGTATGGCGGCTACCCTGGCCCCGTAAGCCTGATGGATGATGAAGAACGTTGGAAAAGCTATGTGGCCGAATCGCTTATCGAAACCAGTATTTCGAAGGATATTCTCATGCTCACACGAGTGGACAAGCCTGCTTTGCTGAGAAGGCTTTTCGAATTGGGTTGCCATTATTCGGGGCAAATCCTTTCGTTTACCAAGATTTTGGGCCAGCTCCAGGATGCGGGAAATACAACCACATTAGCCAATTATCTACATGCCTTAGACACGGCAGGTTTGCTGAAGGGCATCGAAAAGTTCGGCCCTGAAATAATTCGGCAACGTGCATCAAGCCCCAAGTTTCAGGTTCACAACACTGCCCTTATGTCGGCACAGCAAAGCAAATCTTTTTCTTATGTTGAATCAAATCCTGAAATCTGGGGGCGTTGGGTCGAGTCAGCCGTGGGCGCGCATTTGCTTAACTACTCGCTTACCGAAAAATACAAGCTTTATTTCTGGCGGCACCGTAATGCCGAAATCGACTTTGTTATAGAGCGAGATGAACAAGTCGTAGGGCTGGAAGTAAAAAGCGGTATGGCTCATAAAGCTCCCGGCATGAATGCCTTCAGGAAAAAATACAATCCCCACAAAATCTATCTCGTAGGAAACACCGGCATTCCCTGGGAAGAATTTTTATTGATAAATCCTGTGGAGTTGTTTTAGTGAAATAGTATAACCACTGTACTGCTGAAAACATTAGAACGAATTATATACCTCAACAAGTTGCTCGGCCAAATTATGAATATTGAAATCTTTTTCTGCCGAACTGCGTGCATTTCGGCTTGCTATTTCTAAATTATTATTATCATTCAGCATAAGCTGTAAAGCATTTGATAGTTGCCGGGGAGTGTTTTCCTGATAAATTATCCCGCCATTCGAGGTTTTTACAATTTCGGGAAAAGCCCCCAAATTGGGTTGTACTACAGGAATTCCTGCTGCCATGGCTTCGGCAAGGTAAATCCCGAATGCTTCGCCATTACGTACAGGAACAGAAATTATGGAAACCTGTTCAAAATATTTTAACCTTTCTTCGCCTTCAAATTTATCGTAAAAAACAACTTTATCCCGTAGGCCATTTGATTTTATTTTTCTATTGATTTTTTTCAGGAATTTTTTGTCTGCACCGGTTGAGCCGCCGGTTAGGTGCAATTGAACATCATGAAACTCATTTTTCTTTTTCAGATCAATAAAAGCATCCAATAAAATATCAAGACCATTTGAGTGGCACATACGCGAGATATAACCTATATTCCGGGGTTTTTCGGCAGAATTCATAAATATGTATTCATCAGGTTCAACACCCAAATGAATAGTCTGGATTTTCTCTTTTGGCAAATCCATCCTGTCAATGGAAATCCCTGCATAATAATCGCTCACCGAAATAAATTTATCAATATCATTCGCCTTTTCCGACATCAATTTCCAGACCTTATCACGAAATTTTGTTTCCATCACATCCACCCACACATCTTCGTCCTGAAGAGAACAAACAATTGGTACATCAAGTTTTTCCTTTAATTTGTGGGCCAGGCCAAGTAGCAGCGCATTCGAGATATGGATAATGTCGGGTCGGCAATTATCCGCAATCCAGTTTACCATTTTGTCAAGCTCGTGGCTTTGTTTGCCTTCCTCGCCCAGAAGCATAGAAATTGTCATATCTTCCAAACCGGTTGCCTGTGTCGAGGCCGACATTTTTGCTGCCAGTTTAAGCATGGGTTTGGCATTTAATAATTTATCGAACCAGCCAGGGGCATTACGGAAAACCGAAAATTGCTGTTTTAGATAAACACTTATTGCCCCATAAAAAACAGGGATATTGTTAAGATCGTGCTCGTCGGCAAACAGGGGCAGGTACATAGGGATTTTCACCACCTTATGCCCGAGTTTTTTCATTGCTTCATAAAATTTGCTGTCGCGCAAACAGTTGCCGCAATAAAAATTACCGCCCGAACCTGGTATAATTTGAATAATGTTCATTTCTAAAAATTTATTCTATACAATACACATTTCCATCCATAGCACCAAGATAAATTCTCCCCGATGTTATTGCAGGATTAGAAAACACAGGACAGCCCAATTCATATTCCCAAATTATTTTGCCATTGCTTAGATTTAACATCAGAATATCGCCCCGCATATTTTCAATTAAAACAGAGTTATTATTTATAAGCGGCGAGGCATCAATTTTGAAACCTGTGTTACGTTTCCAAATTAATTTGCCTGTTTTTTTATTAATGCAATATACATGTTTGTCGTGATTTACGGCAATCAAATAATCATGATATAAGGCAGGCGAAGCAATAAAAGGTAAATTAAAATCGGGGTTATCAAATTTCCATATCTGTTTTTTTTCTTTCAGATCGATGGCATAAAAGAAACCATCGTAATCGCCAATATAAGCCATGTTGCTATCTACAAGAGGCGAACTTGCAATGTATGTAGCAATATCGTATTTCAAATCTTCCGTGCCGGTTTCAATATCGACCAAATGCAGGAAACCATCGCAACCACCAAAAACTGCTTTTCCGTTAGAAATTGCAACTGCCCCGTTCAGGTAATTGTCGAGTTGGTATTTCCAAACAGCCTTTCCGGTTTCTGCATCAATACAATGAAGATAAAAATCGTAACTGCCCACAAGAAGATAATGCTTGCCATTCTTTTCCCACCAATTGGCTGTGGCCATAATCTGATTTTCGGCTTGATACTCCCAAAGTTTTTTTCCGTTTCTCAAATCCAGGGAATAAAAATTTCCCGACAAATCTCCCACAAAAACCTTTTTATGATGAATTATAGGTGAAGCTTCAAAAACATTGTCAGATTGAAATTTCCAAAGTAGTTTCCCTATTGTATCAAGACAATAAATATGAGCGTTGGTTGAGCTTATCACAATTTTTCCATCGGTAACAACCGGTGATGTTTTAATTTCTCCCCCGGTTTTAAACGACCACAAAATATTGGGACTTGCAGGAAAATTAAACGAAGTGTTCCCTGAAAGCTGCTGATCTGCACGAGGGTAAGGCCATTCATTTGAGTTTTGCGCTTCGGTAAGCTCAAATTGAAATACAAATACAAAAATACAAAAAACTATTTTATGCCTGAAATCCGTTTTCAATACTGATATTATATTTCCGGTTATTCTGTTCTTCATTATAAAAAGTATTTGCACGAAAACTCCTGTTCTTAACAATTTCTTCCAAAGATTTCTTGCACAGTCTTTTGGGTTTAGCTTTTTGTAAACAAATCTTCCATTGTAACTTCCGTATGTATTTCTTCGAAATAATATTTGTTTCGAATTGCAGGATATGTAGTAATAAGAGTTGTTACCACAGTCTTTTTTGTTTTTGTTACATGATTAAAAATGGAACGTTTTCTTCTTAATTCGGCATTGTAATTTTTAGTAATAATGTATTCATCTTCTGTAAATTTTGCTTCACACAAATTTACCACTCCATCTTTTCTGTCAATCAATAAATCTATTTGTGTCCCCGGTATTTCATCATCCCCTCTGTGTTTCCACGATGAAATTTCCGTGTAAGTACCACTTAATCCTAACTTTTCTAATATTTGATTAACATGCAACATGCAAATATTTTCATAAGCATATCCACTCCATGCTTTAAAACTACTTTGTCCCGAAATTTTTTGCCAACGATGAGGCGATTCACTTACATGACTCTTTATGAATTTTAAATAAAACAATGAATATAAGTCTATAAGCCTGTAAATACTGTCTTTTTTCTTTTTATCGAAAGGTAGGTATTTAGAAATAAATCCGCTTTCAATAAGGTCGTTGAGAGCTCTTACAAAAGTCCCCCCATCGGTTAATGATATTTTCTCCACAAGTTCGGTTCTTGTCATTCCGTTTGGCTTATTTGCCAGAGCTTCGATTATCGACATGTGATTATCGGCATTTTTAAAAAGCGAATAATAAAGCTGTTCGTATTCGTTTGATAACAGCCCTGAAGAGTTAAGGCATATTTCATCAATTAATTGTGCGGCACTTTTACCTGGCGATAGTTCATTCAAATAAAAGGGGATTCCTCCCATTGCCATGTAAAGTTGAATAATTTGGTATTTGGATAATCTCAGGTTCTTTTTTTTGCAAAACAATTCTGTTTCGTACAAATTAAAGGGCATAAGTTTAATTCTTGCAGTAATTCTATTGTACAAGCCCCCTTTTGCTTTGAGTAATTTTTTTTGCATCCACGAAGCTGCCGAACCGCAAACAATCAATAGCACATTATTCATTTTAGATGCATCCTGATTCCAAAAATATTCGAGAGCCGCAACAAATCCCGATTTTGGTCTGTCTAACCAGGGTAATTCATCAATAAATACAACAATCTTTTTTTTTCGGTATTGTAGCGAATACAAATAATCGGCTAAAAATGAAAAAGCGGTACTCCAATGCTTAGGAGAACTTGTTTCTTTGTTGCCTTTTGTTCTGCTAATATATTCTCTAAAGAAATTATCCAGTTGTACTTTTGTTTCTGTCTCGAACGAACCTGTAAAAGAAAAAACAGTTTGTGGTTTAAAATATTCACGAATAAGAAATGTTTTTCCTACTCTTCGTCTGCCGTATAATGCTAAAAACTCAGGCTTTTCTGAAGTCAGAAGTTTATCTAATATCTTTATTTCCCGTTCTCTACCTATAATTATGTTTTCCATTATAATAGATTTCTATCACTACAAAATTACAACTAATTTTTAGTTATTCAAAATTATATCTGGAGAAATGTATACAAAACATGACGATTTCTCCAAATATAGAAGTTTATAATTGGAGAAATGTATGTAAAAAGTGGAGATTTCTCCAAATATAGAAGTTTATAATTGGAGAAATGTATGTAAAAAGTGGAGATTTCTCCAAATATAATTACTTTTAATATTTTTGAAATTGCTGTTCTGAATTCTTGGCTAAATCTTATCCGATAGCTATCGGATTTGAGAGGTTGGCAACAAATCATTTATTATTTCACCATATTACGGCTGTTCATGTTAAACCTCTTCGCAGGAATTTTGTTGTATGCCCCGAATACTTTTTTTAGTGAAGATTTTCAAAAAACATTGTATCTTTGCCGCCGGGAAAAAGGATCCGTAGCATAATGGATAGTGCACCTGGTTACGGCCCAGGAGGTTGGGGGTTCGAGTCCCTCCGGATTCACAAAAAAAGACGCAAAAATCTGCGTCTTTTTTTTATTTTCACCAATTCAAAAAAAGCAAGTAATGAGAAATATCTGGCTCACAATATTATTGTTGATTTTATCGGGCTGCTCTGGCAACACCGATAATCCAAAACAAAACAATTCGGCAACAGAAAATCTTAACCTGGCACAACGTGGAATGGTTTCGTCGGCACATGTGTTGGCTTCGAAGGTTGGTGTCGGGATTCTTAAAAAAGGTGGAAATGCTTACGATGCTGCTGTAGCTGTCCATTTTTCGCTTGCTGTAGTTTATCCGATGGCAGGAAATATTGGTGGTGGAGGATTTGCTGTTTATCGTTTGAAAAATGGAGAAACGGGAACTCTCGATTTTAGGGAAAAGGCTCCCCTTGCTGCTCATCGCGATATGTATCTTAACGAAAATAAAGAGACAATAGAAGGTTTGTCTACTTTCGGGCATCTGTCAGTTGGTGTTCCCGGAAGTGTTGATGGCATGATTAGCTTGCACGAAAAATTGGGGGTTTTGCCTTTTGCCGAATTAATTCAACCTGCAATCGATATGGCACAGTATGGGTTTACATTAAATAGTCGGGAAGCAAATTATCTTAACTTATATCAAAAAAAATTCGTTGAATTAAATGATACCACTATGCCTTTTATCAATATTAATAAATGGCAAAAAGGAGATACCATTAAAATTCCTGAACTGGCTAAAACTTTGGAACGGATAAGAGATTTTGGGAGAGAAGGTTTTTACTCAGGGCCAATTGCAAAATCTATTTTAGACGAAATAAAAGCCGGACATGGAATTATTTCGCAAGAAGACTTTAATAAATACGAATCGAAATGGCGTGTACCTGTTTTGGGGAAATACCGTGGCCATAATATTATTTCTATGCCCCCACCATCTAGTGGTGGCGTTGCTTTGCTGCAATTATTGAAGGGTGGCGAGGCATATGATTTTCAGGCTATGGGGCATAATTCTGTTGCAGAAATCCATACAACAACAGAGCTTGAGCGAAGGGTTTATGCCGACCGTGCCGGTTATCTTGGCGATCCCGACTTTTACGAAGTGCCCGTAGAAATGTTGCTTAACGATACTTATATCGCAGGGCGAAACAGTAATATTTTTGCTGATAAAAAAACAAATTCAAGCGAAATTAGAGAGGGTTATGTTAAGTTGATCGAAAGCACGGAGACTACCCATTTTTCGATTATTGATAAAGACAGAAATGCAATTGCAGTTACAACTACACTGAATGGCCTTTATGGCTCGAAGGTTTTTGTGAAAAGTGCAGGTTTTTTCCTGAATAACGAAATGGACGATTTCAGCATAAAACCAGGTGTGCCAAACCAGTTTGGATTGATAGGAGGAGAGGCAAACTCAATAGTGCCGGAAAAACGAATGTTAAGTTCTATGACTCCCACCATTGTCGAAAAAAATGGTGAGTTGCTTATGGTGCTTGGTTCGCCGGGTGGTTCGACAATTATTACTACTGTTTTTCAGCTTATCCTGAATGTTATCGATTACAAAATGGGCATGCAGCAGGCCATAAATGCTAAAAGAACTCACCACCAGTGGCAACCCGATATTGTTTTGTACGAGAAAAACGGCCTCGATACTCTTGTAATAAAAGAATTAGAAACGATGGGGCATATCCTCGAAAAGCAAGGCAAACTTGGAAGGGTGCATGCAATTCTTGTCAGACCAAACAATACACTCGAAGGTGGGGCTGACCATCGTGGCGATGGAGTTGCCGTTGGGTATTGAGAAGAATGCTCAACACGGTTAAGGAAAACCTCAAAACAATTTCTATAGCAATAGAGATTCCCATAAGAAACCCATGGAAATGGCAAAAACTAAGAAAAGCCATTGCCAAAACAGAAGTCTGTTTATGATAATAGTACCAGCAATTTAATAATCAATAAGATTTTTAAAAAAATCGTAAAACAAGCGCACAGTAAAAGCTGATGCTCCTTTGCCACGGTAACTGTCGGCTTTATGACTCCATGATGGCCCGGCAATATCAAGATGTGCCCAGGGGTAATCAATAAATCGTTGAAGGAATTTTCCGGCAGTAATTGCGCCGGCTTCGCGTGCCCCAATGTTTTTCATGTCGGCAATGTCCGATTTTAGCTGCTCGTCGTATTCCTCCCAAAGCGGAAATTCTACGATACGCTCAAAAACCCTAAACCCCGATTCTGTTAGCTTGTCGAAATGCTTGCGGCCTTCGTCGTTTCTCATGCCTGCCAATGCTTCATTTCCGAGAGCCATTACAGCCGATCCGGTAAGTGTGGCGATATCGGTTACAAATTCAGGATCGAACTTTTTTGCATAGCTCAGTGCATCGGCAAGGATCATGCGGCCTTCGGCATCCGTATTTAAAACCTCTACAGTTTGGCCATCGTGCATTGTAATTACATCGCCGGGAGCATAAGCATTACCATCGGGGCGGTTATCGGTTGCCGGAACCAGGCCAATTACATGAACAGGTAATTTGTTTTTTGCGATAGCATAAAAAGCTCCCGCTACAACTGCCGCTCCCGCCATATCGGTTTTCATGTAGTCCATGCTGTTGGCAGTTGGTTTTAGGCTAAGCCCGCCGGTATCGTAAACAATGCCTTTGCCAACCAGCACAAAAGGTTTTTTATTGACAGGGTTTTTTGGTTTCCATTCGAGTATCGAAAATGTGGGAGGATCGATACTTCCTTTGTTTACTGCCAGCAAACCGCCCATTTTTAAGGCCTTGATTTTTCCTTTGTCTAATACTTCGACAGAAAAACCGGCTTCCTTGCCGAGTTTTTGTATTTCGGCAGCAAGCTGTGTAGCTGTTAAGAAAGAAAGCGGTTCGTGAACCAAATCTTTGGCATGAGATACTGCAAGCACAAGCTGGTTCAATTCAAAACAATCATCGTCGGAAATGGAATCATCAATAATTTTTATTTCCGAAAGCGCATTTTTCTTTTCATCAGCATTTTTAAAATATTTCAGAAACTGATAATTGCTCAAGGACAAACCTTCGGCATAAGCCAGTAGCGCATCTTTTTCTAAATTTATATTTTTCAGGCAAATAGATAATGGCTTATAGGGAGAAATTGTTGAGTGCAACTTGTTTGCTTCTTTCCGGCAGTTTTCGAGTGTGTTGTTTGGGTCGTCCTTTTTTTCGATCAACTGAACCAACTTTAATTTGGGGAATGTTCCTAACAAGACCTGTTTTTGCTTGTTGTCGATTCCTTTTTGGATAAATGCCAATTCGGCTTTCGAAAAGTGTTTGCTTAAATCGCTATCCTGGTAAGCAAGAAATACAATATAATCGCAGTCCTGCCATTTTGAAATTTTCTGTATTGAAATCATTATTATTTAATCTTTACAAATTTTGAAGTGCTGGTAATTTTCCCTGATTCAATTTGAATAAAATAAATACCGTTATTCAAATCTGAAACATCAATAGAAATTAAGCCAACTATGTTTTTGTTGATTTGCATTATTTGTCTGCCGGTAAAATCAAAAATACTTATTGCATTATTTTTTTCTGATTGATCATCAAAATTGATTTTCAGATTATCTTCCACTGGGTTAGGGTAAATTTGCCAATTCGTATTTTTTGCTTCATTGATGCTGTAAATAGAAGTAAAAGATATTTGCTGATTGTTGACAGCATTGCCGGCTAAATCCTCAACTGCATTTACCGTTAACACATAAGTAATTGGCGACATGGGCGAAACCGTAAGGATTACTTTTGATTTATCGAACGAATGTTGAACTGCACTTATTACTGAAATCCCGTTATCAATTTGGTAGTTGGCAAGTGTTTCGGCTGTATTTTGTTCTACATCTTCGGAAAAATTTACGTGCATAATAGAGGAGCTATACAGCTGAACATTGTTGACAACAGGAGGTTCTGAATCTATTCCTGCTTCTATATCGTCGGCTCCACGTAATTCAATTTTATATTCGCCAAAATCAAATTTTAATGGGCCTGATATATTATAAAAATTTCCAATAGTATAATTAAAAGAATATATCGCTGAATTATGAACTAAAGCATCGCCACTCCCATCGTTTACAAACCACATCCCAAAAGAAGTATCGCGTACACACTCTGCGTTTTCAACGCGAACAAGAATGCTTTCGTATTGCTCGTCTTGCAAATCGCCGGTTGCTAAAATAACAGGGTCGGGCAGGGGGTTGTTGCTCGAAACAGGAAAAAAGTCGATAAGGTTAGTAAGTTCGGTCATATTATAATACTCTGAAACTTCGGCTGTAATAATTATGCTATCGCCAATTTGTGGGAAATATCCGGTGTTATAAACAAAAATCCCGTTCCAGGGGCCATAGCCGTTTTGAATAAAAAAGTCGGCACCAAAACTTGCTGTAACCACACCGGCTACCGAAACAATCTGCCCTGCATAAGGCGAAATTGCAGTTTGCCCCTGAATATCGTAAATGCTTGTCAGGGTTCCGGCAAATGGTTCGTTGGCTACATAATACGATCCGTAAAAAGTATTTTGTTCGGTTCCTGTTTCAGCAATAATTTTAAAATAAACATTTGTTGAAGCTGCCTGCCCCGGTATTTGCCCTGAATAAATATTGGCCGATGCACTTAATGAAACCTGGTTGCTAAGGTCGCCCCACGACAAACCCCAATAAAGGGTAGCTCCGGTTATTGTACCACCTGCATTATGGCTGATATCTGCCGATATGTTTACTGTATCGTTTGCTTCGGGTAGTGTAGGTGTGCTGCTTACGCTTGTAATAAAAATTGGGTTTGCACTTATCCCGTTCCAGATGTATTCAATAAATTCGGGATAATCAACAAAAGGGTTTCTGTTATGTTGCCAGTTAAAAACTACATCGTTGCGGTTGCGCTCGAATGCATCGGGCGGGTCTTGCAAGTTCCACTGAAGTAGTGTCGAAAGTTTTCCGTGTTGTGGGTTTGGAAAAGTATTAACGTTATCGACTACTTCCAAATCAAGTTCTCCATTTGTTCCCTCGTAGCGGGTGGCCATATAAAAAATCATACGTGCCACATCGCCTTTTACTTCATTGCGTGGCTCCCACGAATTGGCATCGGAATAACAACCCGTAGGAACACCGGCATCGTAAT
>JAYENH010000513.1:0-2654 GCA_034721995.1 Bacteroidota bacterium | reverse complement strand
TCTTCCTATTTTTACACCATAATAATATAGTTGAATTTATATATTCATGATAATTTTGACTTAACACGAATAATGATGTGAATATTAATGCTTTAAAAGGTTTAATGAGTATGGGACAAATATTATATATAAAAGGAGGAAAAATTGTTAACGAAGGGGTAATCGTAGAAGCCGATCTACTTATTACAGGCAATAAAATCGAAAATATTCTTATTAAGAAAGAGAATCAGTCAGTGCCAAATGGAGCAACTGTAATTGATGCTACCGGCAAGTTTATTATTCCCGGAGTAATCGACGATCAAGTGCATTTTCGCGATCCCGGATTGACACATAAGGGAGATATGTTTTCTGAATCGAGGGCAGCCGTTGCCGGAGGAACAACAACTTTTTTTGAAATGCCAAACACAAAACCTCAAACAATAACATTAAAATTGCTTGAGGAAAAATTTGAAATGGCTACAGAAAATTCCTTTGCCAACTTTAGTTTCTACCTCGGTGCAACCAACAATAATATTAATGAAATTAAACAAGCCGATCCATCGAAAATCTGTGGACTAAAAATTTTTATGGGTTCATCAACAGGAAACATGTTGGTAGATAACGTGGAATCGTTGCAAAAGATTTTTGCTGAATCGCCATTGCTTATTGCCACACATTGCGAGGATGAAAGTACAATTATTAAAAACACAAAGGCATACAAACAAAAATATGGCGAAGATGTCCCTATTTATTGCCATCCCGAAATACGAAGCGAAGAGGCATGCTATCTTTCTTCATCACTCGCTGTTTCGCTAGCTCAAAAATATAATAGCCGATTACATGTTCTCCATTTATCTACTGCAAAAGAACTGGATCTCTTTTCAAATCAAATTTCATCAAAAGAAAAAAAAATTACTGCCGAGGTATGTATTCATCATTTATGGTTCGACAAAGAGGACTATGCAAAATATGGTACACGGATAAAATGGAACCCCGCAATTAAAAAAAGTTCTGATAAAATTGCACTTTTCGATGCTATGTTGAATAATAAAATTGATGTTATTGCCACCGATCATGCCCCTCATACCATTGAAGAAAAAACAGGAAGCTATTTTAATGCAGCATCAGGCGGCCCAATGGTACAGCATTCGCTGCTAACTATGCTTGAATTTTATCATCAGAAAAAAATAAAGCTCGAAAAAATTGTAGAAAAAATGAGCCATAGCCCTGCCGATATATTTAAAGTCGAGAAAAGAGGATATATTAGAAAAGGATACTTTGCCGATCTTGCCATCATTGATTTATCGTCAGAAACAAAAGTGAGCAAGAGTAATTTATTATATAAATGTGGGTGGTCTCCAATGGAAGGGGAAGTTTTTCATTCGCGAATTACCAATACAATAATAAATGGAAATCATGTTTTCGACAATGGTAAATTTGATGAGAGTTTCAGGGGAATGCGGATTAAATTTCAAGAATGATAATTACCTATGAGCAAAACAAAAATACTTTTTATTGATACAACACATCCTATCCTCCCTGAGAAACTTGAAAAAGCCGGATTTATTTGTCATCACTTCAATAGTAAATCTATTGATGAACTCAAATTGATTATTGCAGATTATCAGGTTTTAATCATCAGAAGTAAATTTTATCTTGATAAATCATTAATTAATGCAGCAACATCCCTAAAATTAATTGGACGGGTTGGTTCGGGCATGGAAAATATTGATATTGGTTATGCCGAAAGTAAAAACATAACATGTTTAAATTCTCCTGAGGGAAACAGGGACGCAGTAGCCGAACATGCACTTGGAATGTTGCTTTCGCTTACGAACAATTTAAACCGCGCCGATCGCCAGGTCAGGCAGGGACAATGGAAACGAGAAACAAACCGTGGCATTTCGATTCAAGAAAGAACAATTGGGATTATTGGTTTTGGAAATACGGGTTCGGCATTTGCACAACGATTACAAGGCTTTAATTGTACAATTTTAGCTTACGACAAATACAAAAGTGGCTTTGGTAATAAGTTCGTAATTGAAGCAGGCCTTGAGGAGATTTTTTCGCAAAGCGATGTTGTAAGTTTTCATGTCCCGTTAAACAACGAAACCAGATATATGCTTTGCGAGCCATTTATTGCTTCATTTAAAAAGGATTTTTTATTGATCAACACTTCGCGCGGCCATGTTGTAAATACATCCGATCTGGTTGTAGCAATGAAATCGGGAAAAATAAATGCTGCGGCCCTCGATGTTCTCGAATACGAGGCGGTTTCATTCGAAGACCTTTATGTGAAAGAAATGCCATGCGATCTCAAATATTTAGTAAAATCCGAACGTGTGTTACTAAGCCCCCATATTGCCGGCTGGACACACGAATCGAATATTATGCTTTCTGATGTCCTCGCAACCAAAATTAAAAATCATTGGAAAAAGAATTATCAAAAGCCCAATCTGCAAAATTAAACAAAGTAGCTTTCTGAAAAATGATGGTTTTTGGGGTATCAGAATTGGCTTGATGACAATTTGTTCATTTTCAAATAAAATCATAGAAATAATATTCAACTTTTTTATTTCTGATATTCTGCATGTTAGACTTGAAATATGAAAATAAAAAGAAATAAAATTTGATATGAAAATAAAAAGAAATAAATTTGATAAGAAATTTTCGTT
>JAYENH010000512.1:0-2656 GCA_034721995.1 Bacteroidota bacterium | reverse complement strand
AGGGCTACACCCTGTGCTAATGATTACGCCCCGTTGGGGCTGGGAAATGTGGAATGTCATTTATTACACAGGGCTACACCCTGTGCTAATGATTACGCCCCGTTGGGGCTGGGAAATGTAGATTGTCATTTATTACACAGGGCTACACCCTGTGCTAATGATTACGCCCCGTTGGGGCTGGGAAATGTGGAATGTCATTTATTACACAGGGCTATACCCTGTGCTAATGATTACACCCCGTTGGGGCTGGCAAGTAATAATAAACAAAATCATTTTAGCCCCAAAGGGGTGTTATCAATTATCATTAATTCTTAAAAAATATTTATCATGCCACAATCTCTCGTTCGCAACTACATGCACATTACATTCAGTACAAAAAACCGATACCCGTTCATTACCAAAAACATTGCTGATGAATTATACAAATACATTGGAGGGATTTGCAAAAACCTCGAATGTTACCCAATCCAGGTTGGAGGACATTTTGACCATGTACACATCTTCTGTTTGCTATCTCAAAAAATTGCATTGATGAAGTTACTCGAGGAGATGAAATCTCATTCCTCATCGTGGATAAAAACAAAATCACCCGAGTTATGGAATTTCTATTGGCAAACAGGTTATGGTGCATTTTCGGTTAATCCATCCGAAGTTGATGTAGTGAAAGATTATATTATAAATCAGGAAGAACACCATAAATCGAAAACATTTCAGGATGAGTACAGGGCATTTTTAATAAAATACGAAATTGAATATGATGAAAAATATATGTGGGATTAAACCGGTATTGTGTGTCATAACCATTAAACCACTCAGCCCCAAAGGGGCTTAATCATTAGCATAGGGTGTAGCCCTATGTATAATAAAATTAGTAACAGAATGAAAATACAATTAAACGAAAATTATTCTTTCGATTGGAAAGTTGAAAAAATTGCAGTGATAGGCCCCGGTATCGTGGGGATGCCAATGGCTGGATTGCTGGCCCGTGCAAAAGTTAAAATCGGGACCGAACGGCCTGCCAAAGTTTTGGTCGTGCAGCGAAATTCAAAAAATTCGGGATGGAAAGTCGATACCATAAATAGTGGAAAATCGGTGATTGGGGGCATTGAGCCGGGTTTAAATAAAATTATCGAAGATGCTGTAAAAGATGGAAGCCTTTCGGCCACAAGCGATTTTTCGCAATTGGCCGATGCCGATGTAATCCTTGTTTCTATACAAACCGACAAAAAGGGTTTTGCACCGGATTATGGCCCCATGTTTGGCGGCCTGACCAGTCTGGCCGAGGCATTGCAAAAAAAGCCGGAAGGAAAAATCCCTCTCGTGGTTTTTGAATCTACTCTTGCCCCGTCGTCAATGACTACGGTCATTAAGGCCCATTTTGCAAAATTTGGGCTGATCGAAGGAGAAGATATTTTGCTTGGCAACAGCCCTAACCGTGTAATGCCCGGCAGGCTTGTCGAGCGGGTTACCGAATCGGATAAACTGGTTGCAGGCCTACACCCCGAAACGCCAAAAATGATTCAGCACCTGTACAGAAACATTGTACTTAAAGCCGAGCTTTTTGCTACCAACAGCATGACTGCCGAAGTAGTAAAGACCCTCGAAAATGCCTACCGCGATGTCCGCATTGCTTTTTCGACCGAAGTGGTTCGCTATTGCGATGCGAATGATATTGATTTTTATGCACTACGAAATAAAGTAAACAGCCAACTGGCACAGGAAGACAATGCTTCGGACGACCCGAACGAAGTGCCAAGTGGCGGAATCCTGATCCCCATGTTGGGCGTAGGGGGCCACTGCCTGCCAAAAGACGGGATTTTATTATGGTGGCGCAGGATCGAAAGTAAAGCAGATACTTCAGAAAGTTTAATCCTGAATTCGCGTACGATCAATGATGAATCGCCTGGCGAAACAATTCGCTTGTTCGAGAAAAATTTTGGTACGCCCAAAGGTAAAAAAGTTGCAATTCTGGGAGCGGCTTATCGCTTTAACTCCGAAGACACCCGTAATTCGCCTTCGGTACAGTTGGCTTTGCAGCTTCAGAAAAAGGGCGCAGAAGTTATTCTTCAGGATCCTTATGTAAAAACTGATGATCAGAATTTATTAAAATTTAAGGTTGACGATATTTTTACCCGCGACAGAAATAAAGCAATATCCGAAGCAGAATATATTTTTATAGGTACTGCACACAAATTTTATATGGACGATTTGGTTGAAATTATCAGGAATGCACCAAAACTTAAAGGCATACTGGATGCTTCAAATATTTATCGGCGAAGCCAGATCGAGGATAGAGGAATTAGCTATGCCGGAATCGGGCGAGGAAAGAAATTGCCTTCTGATGATTTTGTCGATTTTGTTTATAAATCGTTCCGCATAATGGAACGCGGATTGGGCAACGAGGTTTTTGCTTTATGCCAATTTCTGAATAAGAATTATGCCGATAGCGATTTCAATAAAGTTCAGTACACTGAAGTACAACGCCTGGCAGCAAGTTGCTCTACAGGTTGCGAAATAGCCAACACCGGCCCTGTTGATGAAATGCCGGAATATGAAGGATTTGTTTTCCGCTTGGTCAGAAATGCGTATAGGAGTTAAAATATCAAAATCTGATTATGAAAAATCCATATCTATAAATATGGATTTCATGGAGATG
>JAYENH010000511.1:0-2661 GCA_034721995.1 Bacteroidota bacterium | reverse complement strand
GCAAATATTCGTTAGTGGGATTTGGGAAAATATTGAATTTGTTGGTATTGATTGTGCTAATTTGTTGTGGAAAATCTATCAGATAGCAGAAATCATCAATGTATGTACTATGATCATAACCTGTAAAAACAATTGGGCCTGGTGTCAGGAAAGTAGTATCATTAAGTTGTATTTGTATTGAATCGTTAATATAAACTTTTATATCACCATTATCATACCACTCCAATGTCATCTTAAACCAACTATTTATATCAAAAACAGGCGGGACACTTAAAAATTGGGTTTGAATCCCATTTTCCATTTTATAAAATGAAAGTTTTGGATTATCGGTTTGTACAGGCATCATACCTAATTGATAATAATTGTTGATATCGATATAAGGAAAACGGAAAAAGGCAGCAGAATACGGTCCTGTTACCCAAAACCAGGCAGAGTATTTTCCAAACGAATAATTGTTTGCAATACTGGATATTGCAGGATAATCTCCAGTCAGATCCATTTTAATTGATGTGCTATCGCTTAAAGCATGGTCTTGAGAGAGATTTGCTGAACCTGTTAAAACATTCCAATTTGATAAAGTGACATTTTCAAAATCATCAAAAACATCACACGTGGGGGAAGTAGTTGAAATAGACCGATAGCAGAAATCATCAAAGAAAATGTATTGATCAAAGCCCATTATTCTAACTTTTCCTTGCTGGGTGTTTGATGTGTCGTTGGCAGCAACTTGAAAAACATCGTTAATGTACACTTCTATGTTTCCGTTTTCTTTCCTGATAACAGTCATTTTAAACCATTCATTTAGTCCGATAACAGGTGGCACCTGGGCAAGAACAGTTGAATTCCCATTTACCTTTGTAGCAATATTCAGTTTTGGGTTATCCGTATTTTGAGGCATCATGCCCACTTGCAAATAATTTGAGTTGTCGAGGTAGTTTAACTGGAGAAATGCTGCCGAATATGATCCGGTTACATAAAACCAGGCATCATAAATACCATATCCAAAGTTGCCCTGAACAGTTTCAATTTTTGGATATCCTCCACTAAGTCCCATTTTTAAGGCATAGTTGCCGGTGTGAACTTGTTGTTGCGAAACAATGTTTGTCCCGGTCAGAGTTGTCCAATCAGTAAGAGTACCACTTTCGAAATCGGAAGAGAAATCGCATTGCGAATTAACCCCTGAACTTGTAAGTATCAAAACAAATACTGACAAGATAAACTTGTAAACTTTGGATTTTCTTTTTGTAATCATAATTCAAAATTTTTATAGGTTTTAATTTAATTATCATCCATCATTAAACCATTTTTTGACCAGGCCGGACAATTTACAGCACGTCTTTTTTTCGACCTTTTGGCAAAAGCCAAAGGTAATGATTTATAATAGACAATTGACTAATTTGCCTGATATGTAAAATTAACCGGAGCTACCATTTTTATCTGGTATCCTTCGCCGGGGTTCATGTTCCCAATATTGTTGAGACCGAAAATCGGCCAATAAATCATGCCGTTGGAGTTCTTTACTATTACAATATAATTTACAATTGGTGCAAGTAAGGAATCGGCAGGGGCAGGCGAATTTCGTAAATAACCAATAATACTCCAGCCCTGAGAAATAGGAAAAGGAGTATTTTCAGGAACAATCTCGGTTCCGAGTACTTCGAGGATATCAAGGGATGTCATGTGAATCTGATAACCTTCGCCAATAATTATATTCCCAATTCCATTTAATGAGTACAAAGGCCAATAAACATTACCTGACCCGTTTTTTGCAATTATCAGGTTTGGCATAAGGCTGCTCATAACTAATTCGACATTGGGATCAACAGGATCGATATAAGTTGAGATGATGCTCCATCCCTGTGGCAGTGAAATAATTTGAGATGTTTGATAAGTGATTAGCAGTGTGTCGGAATTTGTACAGAAATTTGAATCAGTAATCAGTACACTTATGCTATTTAGCCCTGGCAATAAAATACCCGTATCCAATAGTACTATTTGCCCGTTAAGGCCATTACTCCAATTGTATGAAAGGAAGCCTCCTCCGGCATCAAGGGAAATTGTATCACCAAAATTTACGCTTGTGTCATTTCCGAGGTTTACAAGGGGCAATTGAAATTGTCCGACGTAAATTGTATCTTCATCAAACTCATTACATTGGTTGTATATTTCGACATTATAAAAATCGGGAGATGAAATTAAAATTTCCTGGCTTGATTCGCCGGTCGACCAAAAGTAAGTACAACCCGGAGTACCTGCATTTAGGATAAGGCTTTCACCTATACAAACTGATGTGTCATTTCCAATATCGGCTATGGGATCGGGAAATACATCGACATAAAAAGAATCAATTGTACTGCAACCGTTTTGTGAAACATCAACCCAAATAAATTGTGGGATTATTGGATATATTTCGATGCTTTGAGCTGTGTCGGAGTTCGACCAAAGATAACTTGCCCCCGGATTTCCTGCATCAAGGATGACGGTATCTTTCACACAAATAATTGTATCGGCACCAATGTCGACCAGGGGCAGGGGAACAACTTCGACCAAAACCGTGTCGGAAGCAGTACAAGCCATGTCGCTAACTGTTAGCGAGTAATATGCAGTAGATAATGGCACGATAGACAATGTTTGACTTGTGTCGCCGGTTGTCCAATTATA
>JAYENH010000510.1:0-2663 GCA_034721995.1 Bacteroidota bacterium | reverse complement strand
AGGATAAGCTTTGATTTAATAGTTTTTTTGATTTTTCTTTTTTTGTGTCAAAACACATTTGTTTCGGCACAGGAAAAAAGTGATGTAGGTAATTCAGATTCTCTGGTTTTAATAAATCAATTTGATCATTTTTTTGCCAATGCAATTGCCTGCAAACATCTCGATCCTATTGCTATTATCAGTCCTGTTGATGAATTGAAATATGCCGGACAGGTTTCTGCTTCGGCATTTAATCAGCTTAATTCTCAGAAACATTACAAAAACATCTTTATCATTTCCCATTATTCAGGGTCCGATCAGGAAGGTTTTATTCTCGACACCAGTTTGAACCTATCGACAGAGTTTGGCGTAGTGCCTGTAAATAAACGGCTAACAAAAAACATGCTGTATAATAGCGATATTTTTAGCCAAAATCCTCAAGCACATCACCAAGATACGAGCATAGAATATCTCTGTAGGTTTTTACAATATAAACTACAAAAGCCTATTAACGTAATCCCTGTGCTTTGTGGAAAACCATCAACAAAATCGTCGAAGCAGCTCGCCATGATATTGCAAAATTTCCTTACAGATGAAAATCTTTTTGTGATAGGAACAAATTTTTCTGAAAACATTAGTTATGAAGAGGCTACCTATGTTGATAAGGTAATGTTAATGCCAATATTGAAAAATTCCCCCGGAGGTTTTATCAGCAGTTATAAAAATTTTATGACCAACCGGCGTTTTCCATGGCTCAAAACAGTTGCAAATGGCTGGGGCTCTCTTATGAGCTTGCTTTACATGACCGAAAAAGATTCAAAAATAAAATACCATCCAATATTGTATCAGAACTCAGGAGGCATTGAGCTTGGCAATGAGCTGCATGTTACAGGTTATCATGCTATTGCAATTGCTAAATTAATGGAGGCGAAAAAAGTAGAGCTTACAATTAAAGATAAGAAATTTCTGATTAAGCTATGCAGGCAAAGTATCAAGGATTATGTATTATTTAATACAGTACGTCCCGTCGACGAAAGCGAAATTTCCGAAAGCCTGAAAACAACTTCAGGCGCATTTGTAAATCTTAAGAAACATGGAAACGACAGAGCTTTGGGAGGTTGGTTTAATGAAGGGACAGAAATGTACATTCAGGTGCAACAAGCAGTAATTGAGGCTGCAAAAAATCGAAATTCTGTTCCGGTTACACAATCGGAGTTAGATCAAATTGAAATTGAAATATCTATTCCAACCGCCTTACGAAGGATAAACTCCATTCATGAAATTGAAATTGGGGTACATGGTGTTTTTATCAGAAAAGGAAATTATTCAGGCTTTTATCTTCCTCATGTTTCGCTTGAAAAAGCTTGGAATGTTATAGAATATCTTTCGTTTTGTGCACAAAACAAAGTCGGGATTTCCCCTTCGGAATGGCAGGATGCAGAAATATACATTTTTGAAACCATGCGTTTTAGCGAGAAATCATTGTATGATGTGTATTAGGTGTACCTACCTAAAGCCTACTCTTGCCATACTTTTCAATATAATATTGAAAATGGTGTGTCATAAGTATAGCTAAATACTTATGTGTTATTTCTTTATAACCAAAAACAGATGACATGGCATAATAGATAGCATGCATCATAACAACATTTTTTTCATTTATCACATGATGTATTAAACAATAACAAATTGTGAACAATTCGCTTTGAGTAATATTTCCGGTACTATATAAACTTTCTAAGTTTTTGTCTTCGAGAATTTGCCTTATTATTGGGACATCTTCTTTGTTACCAACCCTAAACTGAGCATCTAATAATTGCAATGGAATGTAAGCTGGCGAATTTTTTATATATTCATCAAGCTTTTTTCTTGTTTTTTTGGCAGATGTTGCTGAATAATCATTTAAGTATTCAACCTCAATGAATTGCACGAAAGGCACATCATTATATTTTTTGCAGAAAGCTCTAATGATGTCAGCAGCTTTTTCATCTGTTTCTGCCTCTTTTGTATCTAATTCTTCTCCAAAGACTACTAAACTATCATTTACCTCATCAATATAATCCGAAGAGATCAACTCGGCTTTCGAACCAAACAAAGTTTCCTTACTATATGGTATCTGTTGAATATCAACATTAAAAATGTTAAAAAACTTTCTTGTTTCTTTTTCTATAGCATCAAAACCAAATTCATTCACAAAAATTCGTTCAGATATTTCATAAACCCTACTTAATATTCCAAAATCTTCTAAATCTTCTAAATTTTCAACTGTACTTTCCAGAGATAATTTCAGGTCCTTCTTGTCATTTTCAAATTGTGTTTCATCGTCATAAACCAAATCCTCCAAATCCTCAAGTATTACTACCAGTTTTTCATGTGGATCGGATATATAATCTTCATCATCAAAATCCTCATCATCAAAATCCTCATCATCAAAATCCTCATCGTCAGAATCTTCCTCTCCTAAGAATTCATCTTCCCCGATTATATAATGAAAATTACCCTTACCTGCAGTTTTTTCTAATATTGCAACTGTTTCCCAAGCTTTTGTCTTATTATCATCGGTTACTATTAATAATGGTTTACCTTCATTTCCACATTCAATATCAATCAACTCAATATTATCGTCATCTTGAGGAGGATGACGATAATATTGAGTTGATTGATATTGAATGTGGAAATGAAGG
>JAYENH010000509.1:0-2664 GCA_034721995.1 Bacteroidota bacterium | reverse complement strand
CTCATTATCAAAATAGCACATGCTTTTTAATTCACTCGAATTTTTTGTTTTCCTGCCATTGGTATTTGTTCTGTATTGGTTGATTATTCCGCAGCGAAAAAGCTACCAAAACATTGTAATACTTTTGGCAAGCTATTTCTTTTATGCATGGTGGGATTACCGTTTTTTATCATTGATAATTATTAGCACGCTCGTTGATTTTGTGGCAGGATATTTTATCCACAACACAAATTCTGAGTTGCGAAAAAAAATATTTCTATACATTTCTATATCCACAAATCTGGGCATTCTTGGTTTTTTCAAGTATTTCAATTTTTTTATCGAATCGTGGCGCGATGCCTGGATGAGCCTTGGTGTAGATATGGATGTTAATACCCTGCAAATTATATTGCCGCTTGGTATTTCGTTTTACACTTTTCAGTCGATGTCCTACACCCTCGACATTTACAACCGGAAGTTTACACCAACACGTAATCTCCTTGATTTTGCAAGTTATGTGGCATTTTTCCCTCAGCTTGTGGCCGGCCCTATCGAGCGGGCATCAAGGCTTTTGCCCCAGATTGCCTCTGTTAAAAAATTCGATTACGATCAGGCTATCGGAGGAATGCGCCTTATTCTATGGGGGTTTTTCAAAAAGGTTTTTATTGCCGACACCCTTGCCACTTACACAAAAATAATTTTTGCAAACCCCGAAAACTATCAGGGTACCGAACTCTTACTTGGAGGAATTTATTTTGCAATCCAGATTTATGGTGATTTTAGCGGCTATTCCGATATTGCAATTGGCACATCAAAATTATTTGGTGTAGAACTCATGTCGAATTTCAAATTCCCGTATTTTTCAAGAAATATTTCGGAGTACTGGAAACGTTGGCATATCTCGCTCACAAGCTGGCTCAACGATTACGTGTACATGCCAATGGCCATTCGTTTTCGTTACTGGGGTCGCTTTGGTATATGTCTCGCCATATTTCTCACCTTTCTTATTTCGGGGCTTTGGCATGGGGCCGGCTGGCATTTTGTGGTGTGGGGAGGCATTCACGGTTTACTCTATATCCCTCTGGTTTATCAACGAAAAGTTACATCGATATCGGGCACACAGCAGGATATAACATTTAAGGTTTTCGATATTTTAAAAATGATCCTGACCTTTTTACTGGTTACCTTTTCCCTGATTTTTTTCAGGGCACAAAGTATAGGCGACGCATTCGAGTATTTCTATTTTATGTTTTCCGGGCCGCTTATCCCTGGTGAAATGCGACAGCCATTAATTTATGTTATCATATTATTGTCTTTGGATTTCTTTTTCAGAAAAAATGAGCGGGATATTTTTGCCGGAATTAAAAACCGCTGGGTGCGATACCTTTTTTACTTAGTTATCTTTTTTGTGGTTTTTAATACATTCCCGCTCGAATCGGAAAAAGAATTTATTTACTTTCAATTTTAATAGCAGATGAAAGCTTTCTTAAAAAAAATATTGGTTTTCGCTTTGCTTTTGACAGCAGTTTTTATCCTGTTGTCGTTTTTGCCTTTTGCCGACGGGTTTAAAAAAAACTATTACTTTGTTCAAAGTGATAAATTAGAATATCTTGAAAAAACAAAATCAGATACTGCAAAACGCATTGTTTTTATTGGAGGCTCGAGCCTTACTTTTGGCCTCGATTCTAAAAGAATTTCAGACAGTCTTAACATCGAAGTTTATAACACTGCCGTACATGGTGGTTTGGGCGTGGATTACAGTATCGAAGTATTAAAAAAACGTTTAAACCCCTTGCGCGATATTTTGGTAATAGGTTATGAATTTCCCTTTGTAGAAGACCCCGCTTTTTATACCGAAGCCAGAATTATTGCAGACTATTTGCAGCACAAACCCCTGTGTCATCAGTTGTGGTATAATCCGAAGAAATTAAAAACCCTGGTGTTGAATACACAATTGCTTGTAACAAATTTTATCTATCACATCAACCCATATAAAACCGGATATAATGATATTTACCGAAGGGACGGGTTTAATAAATACGGCGATATAATTACCCATTTAGATACGGAAAACATGGAAACCCTGGGCGATTCGGTGCTTGTAAAAACACCATCGCAGGATTTTGCAAACTTGATAAAGACTGAGTTAAGCGATTTTCGATATTATATTATCAGTCCACCCTTCAGGTTAAGCGACAACAGATATCAAAAACAAGAACTTGCAGTTTTTAACAATTTTATGAAAAATAACTTTAACGAAAAATACATCCTTAACACAAGCGATGCAAGCATTGAAAACCGCTATTATTTCGAATTGCCATACCATTTAAACAAAGATGGAAGACAAATTCATACAACAAAAATAATTAGGGCTTTACAAAATCAATTTTAGACCAGGGCATTTTTCATGTACCCAAATAAGTAGTTTACACTTTTTACTCTGTGCAGTTCCGTGTAATTTCTCTTTGTAACTCAGTGGTTAAATTTCATATTTATATTAACCACCGAGTTACACAAAGTTTTACACAACTTGTCCCGCTTTTCGCGGGAGAGTTTTACAAAGGAGGAAAACCATCATTTCTGAAAAAGTGTAAACTGATAAATGAAAAATGCCACCTTTTCCTTTACATCAAAATCAACAGTTTCCTTATTTGCGCATCCTCATTGACAATATGAACAAAATAA
>JAYENH010000508.1:0-2668 GCA_034721995.1 Bacteroidota bacterium | reverse complement strand
ATCTCTGATAAAAATCTTTGTCCGGCGGCCCTTTGGATAATAATAAAGGCTTTCTTTAAGTATCTCGTTGCGGGTTAACGAAAAGCTATATTCATATTCCACATCACTCATCACAAAGCGAATTAAATAGCTACTTGCTTTATTTTGATAATTATCGAATTTGAATGGCTGAAAATTATAAATAGTGTTTTCGTTGTGATTGTGCGATTCGAAAACCATTGCATTGCAAAAACGAATAGCTTTTACAATATTACTTTTTCCCGATGCATTGGCCCCATAAACAGCAATAGATTTTAACACATTATTTTTAGCAAACGAAAACAGATTATTCGACAACGATTTTGCCTTTTGTGTATTAATATTACCGGCCCGTAAATCTAAAACAATTTCATCTTTGATAGAGAAAAAATTACTTAAACGAATTTCTAAAACCATTTTGATACTCTATTTTGTAATTATTTTACAAATATAGGGATTAAAAACGGATTAATAGTATATAGATTCTACTTTGACTAATTAAGTTTTTCTCTTATTCTAATTTCATAATCCCAAAGTTAATTATTTTTTTTCCTCCACTGCTTATTAAAAGTATCCTTCAATTCGGGAAACTGGCGTTTTTCGCCCCAGGCCGATGATGCAAAAGTCTGGGCAAATTTGTTTTTTAGTTTTGCATTTCCGAGGTTTTGGAGCTTCCGGTGTTTCATGGCAAATTTATATCCTTGCATTGCCAGCTTTTCCATTTTTGGCGAATGGCCGGCTTCGACAGAATCGCGGCGGTTGTAAAGCAAAAGTTTATGAATATCAATCTTGACAGGGCAAACCTCGGTGCATTTTCCGCATAGCGATGAAGCAAAACTCAAGTGTTTAAATTCTTCCATGCCATTGAAATGAGGAGTAATAATAGACCCGATTGGCCCGCTGTAGGTTGTATTGTAAGTATATCCACCAATGTTTTTATACACCGGGCAGGCATTTAGGCAAGCACCACAACGAATACATTTTAATGCCTCGTGCTGCTCTTCTTGTTCAAACAAATGTGTGCGTCCGTTATCAATCAAAAAAACATACATTTCTTCAGGGCCATCTGTTTCGCCAGAATTTCTGCCGCTATTGAAAATAGTGTTGTACACTGTCATTTTTTGACCTGTGCCATGTGTAGCAAGAAGAGGCCACAAAGTATCGAGGTCGTTTATCGATGGGATAATTTTTTCTATGCCCGCAATTACAATATGGGTTTTCGGAAACGACACCGACATCAAGCCGTTGCCCTCATTTTCTGTCAGGGCAATTGCTCCGGTATCGGCAATCAGAAAGTTTGCACCGGTAACACCAACATCGGCTTTTACAAATTTTTCTCTCAAAACTCCTCGTACAAAGTTGGTCATTTCGGTAGGGGAGGAGTTTATTGGAGTATCGAAATGTTTATTGAAAAGTTCGGCAACATCTTCTTTCGATTTGTGCATGGCCGGGGTAACAATATGATATGGCTTTTCGCCTGCCACCTGCACAATAAATTCACCAAGGTCGGTTTCTACCGATTCTATTCCTGCTTTTTCGAGATGCTGGTTCAGTTCAATTTCTTCGGTAGTCATTGATTTACTTTTAACCAACATTTTTGTTTCTTTCTTTTTAAGGATAGGTATTAACTGCTCAATAATTTCTTTTTCATCCCTGGCCCAAAAAACTTTTACGCCACGCTTTTTCAGATTTTCTTCAAATTCAATCAGGTACTTATCCCAATTACGAATTACTTTTTCCTTAATGTATGATGCCCTTTGTTTTGCAAGCTCAATATTCGAGTATTTCTCATTTCCTTTGCTAACAGCTGCATCGTATTTTGACATATTAAAGCGAATTGTTTTCCGATGTTTCAAATCGAAAGCAACCCGTTGCGATTCTCTTTCAAAAAGTTTAGCCTTGTCCGTCATTTTTATACTATTGGGATTTTATTAATTCTATTAATATGCCGTCCACCTTCGAAACCGGTGTTCAGAAATTTTTCTACAATAGCTTTTGCTTCGTCAAAAGTAACAAAACGGGCAGGCAAAGCACAAATATTTGCATCGTTGTGCAGACGTGCAAGTTCGGCAAGTTCGGGTTTCCAACACAGTGCCGAGCGAATTCCCTGATGTTTGTTTGCAGCCATATTTATTCCGTTGCCACTTCCACAAATTGAAATACCAATATCTGCTTTTCCGTTTTCTACCGAATTGGCCATTGGGTGGGCAAAATCGGGATAGTCGCAACTATCAATTGAGTAAGTTCCAAAATCTTCAACTGCAAAACCCTTTTCCACGAGATAATCTTTCAATTTCTCTTTTGTTTTATAACCTGCATGGTCGCAGGACAAAGCTATTTTTTTTTTCATTTATTATATATTTGGTAATTACTGATTCTTAATTATTAACTATCACCCCACTTATCACCCCACTTTGATTATTACTTTTCTTCAATAATTTTCCAATGTCCATTTTTTACAGAACCTATTCTTTTGATTATGTTTCTCTCTTTTAGCCGTGAAATAATATTCTCTACTCCTGAAGTACTTAATCCTGTGGCTAATGCAATTTTTTTTATTGAAATCTCATTATTTTGACTTATTAATAATAAAACCTTATTCTCATTATCACCCCACTTATCACCCCACTCATCACCCCACTTATCATCC
>JAYENH010000507.1:0-2672 GCA_034721995.1 Bacteroidota bacterium | reverse complement strand
TAACCGAACAAACAGAACAAATTGATAACATAGAAATTATCACTTACCTGATTTCGTATGACGAAACAAAATGGTAAAAAAATAATCAAATTTTTAATTAGTACATTGAACTATTATGAGAACAGTTACTGCCGAAGAGATAGAGTTATACCTCGACGAGTTGGATGAAATGCCAGAAGAAAAATCGGAAGATTTAGTAAATGAGCTATCGGAAAAACAAGGTTTTATTATGGCATATTTACTTGCTGTTGAACACGACAGCTTCGATGAATATGAGCGCGACGGGTTCTTTTACCTCGGCTTATCCTTATGGTACATTATGCAGAACCTAAATCCTGAGATACATGTAATTACGGAAGAAGAGATTGAAGCCTCGGAGCATAATAATTTCAAAATGCTGGATGTAATGTCGGATGAAACAGAAGCAGGCATGACCAAAATTATCGAACTTATTGTTGAAAACTATAGTCAACCCAACTTATTTGGATATATTGTTGAAGCCTTAATGGAAATAGATGAAGACGATGAGGAACCCATTTATCACCCCGACCATTCCGGAATGATGCTTATTTACCTGAAAACAGTTATCGATTGCTTTGATAAGCATTAAGAGGTTGTGAGGTTAAAAGGTTCAGGGTTCAGAGGTTGAACGAAGCGAAATCCTCGAAAGCAAAACATATCGGGATTCATAGGTTCAGAATATTTCTTTTGTGAACTTATATGCTTTATGTGGTTTCTTCTGTCTTCTGTCTTCTGTCTTCTGTCTTCTGTCTTCTGTCTTCCATCTCAAAACCTCCTCGCCCCTCGCACAGCTTCTTCCTCCCAAGGATTCTCGGGCCAGGCATGTTTGGGATAGCGGCGTTTCATTTCCTTTTTCACTTCGAAATAAGTATTTTCCCAAAAACTCCGCAGATCGGATGTTACCTGAACAGGCTTAAACCCCGGCGATAACAAATGAAGGATAACCGGATTACGGCCATCGTTGATTTTTGGTGTATCGCTTAGGCCAAAAACTTCCTGTAAACGTACCGCAAGGATTGGAGGATCCCCATTAAGCAAATATTTTAATTTGATATTTGATCCGCTTGGTACTTTTATCCGCTGTGGTGCAAGTTTATCAAGAGCATTTTGTTTTTCCCAATCAAGATGGTTTTGCAGGATTTTTGTCAGGTCTAACTTTTTCAAATCCTCCGGTTTCCTTATTTTATCAAGATAAGGCCCTAACCAGTTTTGGTTATTTTGCAAAAGTACCGAAGTCGAAACATCAGGCCAGTTTTCTTCAGGCCGCCATTTTCGAAGGCTCATTACCCTGTTTTGCCATTGGCTTACCTCTTCGTCGAAACAGAGTAGCGATTCTCCTTCCTTCCTGACGGCTTCAGAAATAGCTTTTTGAATTTTTTCCTGATTAGGAGAAGACAGTGGTTTCGATTGTAGGACTATATTTCCGATTCGCAATTCTTTGTTAGCAACAATCCCACCCTTACGCGAATCCCAGCTAACTATTTCCTTTTCTTTTACAAGTGGTGCAAGGTCTTGGGGGTTGAGTGGCGATGCTAAAAAGATTTTTCCTGTACCATCGCGGGCATCCAAATGGGCAACGGCAAGCCAAGCTTCGAAAGCCAAATCGTCTTTATGCCCGGCCATTGCATATTTTCCGTTCGATAGCTGGAACTGGGCGTTGTTGCCCGGACGTGCACAGGCTATTCGTCCCGGATAAGCAAAAACAATTAAAAAGCCGGTTTCGAATGGATCGACAGGCAAATTTTCAGCTTCAATATTAAATAGTTTTCGGTACGATGAAGCGACTTTTTCAATCCTGCCCATTTTCTTTCCCAGCCGATTTCCTTCCCTTGCCCTGCGCAAAGCTTCAATTCTAAGGTTGATGTCGATGCCCGAATCTTTTGGAAGCGGATCACGTTCTTCGAGAATGGCAGCAATATCGCAAGCCAGTGCCAATAGGTCTTCATCCTTTGCCATAAGCAACATGTGAGCTATTCGCGGATGGCAGGGCAGGGCATGAAGTTTTTTTCCGTGTTCGGTTATTTTTCCTGAATCGAGAGCTTCTAATTGGTGCAGGGTTTCGGAGGCTTCCGATAAACTTGCTTTTGGCGGAATGGTAAGCCAGGTCAACTCTTCGATATTGCTAATTCCCCATTGTGCCATATCCAGGGTCAACGAAGCGAGATCGGCCTCCATTATCTCAGGCGTGCGATGTTCGGCCAACCTTTCGTGTGTAGCTCTCGTCCACATTCGATAACAACAGCCCGGGCTTAAACGTCCTGCCCGCCCTGCCCGCTGATCGGCTGAATCTTTCGATATCTGGACTGTTTCTAAACGCGATAGGCCGGATTTAGGATCGAATTTCGATGTGCGGCCAAAACCCGAATCAACAACAATTTTTATCCCTTCGATGGTAAGGCTGGTTTCGGCAATCGAAGTAGCCAGAACAATTTTGCGTTTGCCTCTTCTGTCCGGCATAATAGAAGAATACTGTTTTCCCTGTGGCAACATTCCATACAATGGATGGATGGCAAAACCCCTCAGGTCTTTTTTCAGGATTTCCTCGCATTTTCTTATTTCACCCTCTCCGGGCAGAAAAACCAAAGCATCGCCTTCTTTTTCGCGAACAGCTTTGACAATAGTACGTGCCGTAATCTCAGCTATCATAAATC
>JAYENH010000506.1:0-2675 GCA_034721995.1 Bacteroidota bacterium | reverse complement strand
TTTCGCCAACCGATTCGGCAAGGACTTCGACAGTGGCCGAATCTTTTGCTCCTGTTGCATCGGTTACAAGAAGCTTGTATTTTTTTCCTTCGCATAGGTTTTCGGCATTGGGGCTTTCGAGGTCAACTTCCTGTTTCGACCATTTGTAAGTGTATGGACTTGTACCTCCGGTTACGTAAGCAACTGCCCGGCCATTGTTTATTTCATCAGAATGATTATACACATCAAAAGAAATTGTGATGGGAGCTTCGGGACCAATTTCCCGTAATGTTCCGGTCTGTGATGTAACTGTTTTGTTTTCAGCAAAAGAAAAATTGCTAATGATAATTATGAAAAAAGCTGCTAATGTAAATTTCGACATAATCTGTAAATTTTGAAAGAAACAATAATAAGAATAATGTTTATTTTTTCAAACCTTGTATGCTGATTTGGATATTTCATTCAGAATGAATTAAATAAACTCTTATGATGAAAATAATCGGTAAAAAACCCAGTCTAAATACCTATTTTTGCAGCATTAAAAAATGAAAAAATCTGAATAGATGGGAAATCTTGTTGCGATTGTTGGTCGTCCAAATGTTGGAAAATCGACTTTTTTTAACCGACTTACCGAGTCGCGTCATGCTATTGTTGATGAACAAAGTGGTGTTACGCGCGACCGTCATTATGGGAAATCGTTCTGGAACGGTCGCGAGTTTTCGGTTGTTGATACGGGAGGCTATGTGGTTAATTCGGATGATGTTTTTGAAGGCGAAATACGAAAACAGGTTTTAATTGCCATCGAGGAAGCCGATATAATTATATTTATGGTTGATGTGTTGAGTGGCATTACCGATCTTGACAGTTCTATTGCCGGAATTCTTCGCAAAATTAATAAGCCAATTATTCCTGTAGTTAATAAAGTTGATAATGCACAGCGAATTTATGATGCACAGGAATTTTATGGACTCGGGCTTGGCGAGATTTATTGTGTGTCCTCGATAAATGGTGCCGGCACAGGCGAATTTCTCGACGTGTTGGTAAAATCTTTTAGCAAACCCGATGAGCTTGAAGAATCAGAAATTCCCCGCTTTGCAATTGTTGGCCGCCCTAATGTTGGCAAATCGTCGTTGATTAATGCATTAATTGGCGTGGAGAGGAACATTGTTACGGCTATTGCCGGCACAACCCGCGATACAATTGATAGCCGGTACACAAAATATGGTTTCGATTTTAATTTGGTAGATACCGCCGGGCTACGCAAAAAAGGTAAAACAATGGACGACCTGGAGTTTTATTCGGCAATGCGGTCGATCAGGGCTATCGAAAACAGCGATGTTTGCCTTTTAATGATTGATGCAGAACGAGGGATGGAAGCACAAGACCTGAATATTTTTCATCAGATAATAAAAAACCGAAAAGGTGTAGTAGTGCTGATAAATAAATGGGATTTAATTGAGAAGGAAACCAATACAGCCGGAGATATTTCAAATATAATTAAAAAGAGACTTGCCCCTTTTAATGATGTGCCAATTGTTTTTACATCGGCCATCGGCAAGCAAAGGATACATAAAGTGTTAGAAACGGCCATTAATGTTTTCGAGCGCAGAAAGCAAAAAATTTCGACATCGAAATTAAATGAGGTGATGCTAAAAGCAATTGAAGCTTATCACCCACCTTCGGTGAAGGGAAAATATATTAGGATAAAATTTGTTACGCAATTGCCTACAATGGCACCGAGTTTTGCATTTTTTGCAAACCTTCCACAATATATTCGCGATCCTTATCGTCGTTACTTAGAAAATAAATTGCGCGAGGAATTCGATTTTACAGGGGTGCCTTTGCAGATATTTTTCAGGAAAAAGTAATTTTGAAAATAATAGCCACGAACCTGTCTGCCGACAAAGGCAGGTGCACGGACAAATTCTCAATAGAATTAAATTATGAACTTACACGAAATATTATATTTAAAGCCAAAAATAAAAAAGTCAAAATTATTTCTTTTGATTATGTTAACTGCAATGTTTGCGCAATACTCCTGCTCGGAAATTACGGAATATTCGGAGATTCCCGAAATCAAATATTTAGATCACATTGCGCTTGATTCAGTTGATATCCTTGACAATCCAATCCGTTTTGTTGATTTAAGGTTTTCGATTATTGATGGGGATGGGGATTTTGGCCTGAAGGAATCCGATACCCTTCCCCCATTCGACACAATTTACAACAACAATTTTTTTTCGGTTTTGTACGGCTATAAAAATGGCGGGTTCGAATTAGTGGAGGGTATTGTAAATCCAGATTCCCGTATTAAATTTATTGCTATTGAAAACCACAAGGCGTATAAGGCCGATATTTATATTGAGTTTGAATACTCCAAAAACCTGGTAAACTATGATACTTTGAAATATGATTTTTATGTGGTCGACAGGGCATTAAACCATTCCAATACCGTTACTTCCCCCAATATTATTTTTAACAAGTAGAGCTTCGATGGCCGGCCAAAGCGTAAAGAAAAATAAAACGAATCGGGATTTTCTCTTTCGCCCTACTCGCTACGGAAGACAAAGCGGTGTACGAAGGTTTAGGTTTTTATAATTTACTTTTCGATCCATCATTACATCACTCTATCTCTCAATTTCTTTTTCCAGGTATAAATCCAGCGTTTGCGATAAAAGATAATCTCTGAATTCTAA
>JAYENH010000505.1:0-2676 GCA_034721995.1 Bacteroidota bacterium | reverse complement strand
CGATTTTGGGATTTTCATTAAACCGGATCGATATTAATCTATCGAACACCCTTCATTCCAACTGGTTTTTTCTGGCAATGATAATTGGCTTGATGTTTATCGGCATGTTTTTTCTGATTGGCTATTCGGCACAAAAGGCAGGCATTTCGGTTACCACGGTATCGACAAAAATATCGGTGGTTGTGCCAATATTGTTTTCCATATTTTACGATCCCAACGATAAAATTAACATGGTGAAAGCTTTGGGTATTGGCCTGGCACTGATAGCCCTGTTCCTGTCTGTATATAAAAAACGGACAGAAAAAGTAAATAGAAAATTTATCTTTCTCCCGGTAATCCTTTTTGTCGGCATGGGTACAATCGACAGCATTGTGAAATTTGCACAGCATGATTACATCAACCATTCGAACCTTCCTGCATTTACGGCTTTCACTTTTGCATGTTCTCTCGTATCAGGAATAATTATCCTGATTGTGTTAAGATATCCAATAAAAGATTTTCTATCGATAAAAGCCTGGGTTATTGGGATATTGTTAGGAATGGCCAACTTTGGTTCTATGTATTTTCTTGTTCTGGCCCTCGAAAATAGTATTTTTTCCGGTTCTGCAGTTTTTGGCATCAACAACATTGGCATTGTAGGTTTTTCTGTTTTAATTGCACTGCTTTTTTTCAAAGAGCGATTGAAACCAATTAATTGGATCGGGATATTTATTTCTATGATTGCTATTTGGGTTTTGGCAATGGCCAATTGATGATTGATGATTTACGAATGTTGATTGATGAATGACGATTAATGCACATTCTATTTATTTTTTGTCAATAAACTCAGGCTTTTGGTTATAAATAGAACACCGATGACGCGGATATTACTGATATTTACTGATTTATTATCAGTGATTATCCGTATAATCTGTGTCAGCAGTGTTCCATTACTACTTTTTGAAAGTACGAATTGAGAAAGAAACTATTTGGCTCACTCAGTTACAAATTGTTGACCTCTTGCTGCCCCACGATTGTATCGTGTGGTTTAGAAGATTCAGTATATTTGAAGTTAATTTAAAAAACGTACTTGTTTATTGTATTTTTGTATCAAAAAATTTTAGATAAAATATGAATATGACACAGTTTACTGTAACTATACCAGACAATAAAATAAGCTTTTTTAGAGAGCTTATAAGTAATCTATCGTATGCTAAATTTGAAGAAACACAAGAGTTTGAACTTTCAGATGCTCACAAAGAAATTTTAAACCAACGACTCGAAAATTACAAAAACAACCCTGGATCATATATAAATTGGGAAGATGTAAAAAAGGATATCGAAATACGTTTATGAGCTACAAAGTAATTCTTGACCCATTAGCAAGAGAGGATATTAACGAGAGTATCGATTGATACAATAAAAGGAAGGCTAAACTTGGTAAGCAATTTTACAAAAAAGTAAACGAGGTTTTATTATTCGTAAAGAAAAACCCATATAGTTTTGTGGTTCGCTATAATTATACAAGAATGGCTCCTATTGAAAAATTCCCTTTTATGGTTCATTACACTATTAACGAAATCAAAAAGGAAATTCCGGTTTTGGGAGTATTGCATACAAGCAGAAATCCCGTGATATGGAAAGAAGGAATGCATTAGCAGAACTAAAGTAGCAGAAAAATCTCCCCAAATCTTAACAAATAGTTCAAAATTCTTAATAAAAAAAAGCTTCAGGAAAATTCCCTGAAGCTTTTTCTATTTTGTCGGGGTGACTGGACTTGAACCAGCGACCCCACGCCCCCCAGACGCGTACTCTGCCAACTGAGCTACACCCCGAACAATTTTGAGCCTACAAAGATAGGCAAATTTGCAAGGAATAGAGAAATTTGTCTATCTTTAAAAATCAATTTTTTTAAAAAAAGTATTTATGGTTTTTGAGCAGCCCCCTATTGATATTTACGGATTACGGATTGACGAACCGGTTACAGTTGTTACCGATTTGCTTGTTGCTGCTGTGTGTTTTTACGCTTATGTTAAATTCAGCAATAATCAACCTGAAAACAAAGTAAGGAGATTCCTGAAATATTATTTCCTTACAATGGGCATTGCCACAACATTAGGTGGGATTGTAGGGCACGGTTTCCTGTATGCCTTCGACAATCTTGTGCCTACTGATTTTGTGGTTTCGCCATGGAAACTCCCCGGATGGTTAGTAAGCATGTTCTCGATAACATTAGTAGAGCGTGCTTCGATAGAATATTGTCGTCCAATTATTCATCCAAAGTTAGGAACAGCTTTTACATGGATAAATATTATTGAATTGATAATATTTATTTTTATTGCCATATTCACCCTGGAGTTCTTTTTTGTTCAGGTACATGCAGCCTACGGTTTACTCTTTGTAGTTTCGAGCCTTAATCTATATGTATTCTTTAAGAGAAAAACACTATCGAGCAAACTGTTCCTCGTTGCAGTTGGTTTTGCCGCAATCGGGGCTTTAATATATTTAAACAAATGGGGGATTTCTATTTGGTTCAACCATTTCGATATTAGTCATGTTTTTATGGCCATAAGTGCTTTTATGTTTTATAAGGGCGGAAAACAATTATTGATTGATCCGGTAATAATTCAAAAGTAGTATCTGCAATATGATTCCAAAATACAATGTTTCAATTTCCAAAACAGTTTGATATATTGT